>CALDPN010000100.1 GCA_937911235.1 uncultured Bacteroidales bacterium | reverse complement strand
TACCTTGTACCCAATAACGTTCTCTGCCACGACGAACATACCAGTTACTCATTTCGTCTACAAACTCTTGCAAAGCACGAGCCGCTTCGGGAATACGGTAATTTGAAAGGTTTGTATCAACAGTTTTTACCATTGAATTAAGTTTTGATAAAAGCCAATTATCCATAACGGTAAGTTTGCAATTTGAGAGATTATACTTAGTTGGGTCAAATTTATCAATATTAGCATAGAGCACGTAGAACGCATAAGTGTTCCAAAGTGTACCCATAAATTTGCGTTGACCTTCAACTACGGCTTTGCCATGGAATCTGTTTGGAAGCCATGGTGAGCTTGATGTGTAGAAGTACCATCTAACAGCATCGGCACCCTGATTGTTAAGAACATCCCAAGGATCAACAACGTTTCCTTTATGCTTACTCATTTTAATACCGTTTTTATCGTTAACGTGTCCTAAAACGATACAGTTTTTAAACGGTGCTTTATCAAACAGCAAGGTGGAAATAACTAAAAGAGTATAGAACCAACCTCTCGTTTGGTCAATTGCTTCACTAATGAAATCCGCTGGGAATTGCTTATCAAATAATTCCTTGTTTTCAAATGGATAGTGAAGTTGAGCGTATGGCATAGCACCAGAGTCGAACCAAACGTCGATAAGGTCTGTTTCGCGATACATAGGTTTGCCAGAAGCAGAAACTAACACGATGTTATCTACATATGGACGGTGAAGGTCGATATTCTCTGTGCTGTAGTTTTCTTTAGAGTAGTCACCCACTTTAAAGTTTTTGAATGGGTTTTCTGTCATAAAACCAGCAGCGATAGATTTTTCGATCTCGTTCATAAGTTCTTCGATAGAACCAATGCAGATTTCTTCTTTACCTTCTTCTGTGCGCCAGATAGGAAGTGGAGTACCCCAATAACGGCTACGAGAAAGGTTCCAATCTTGTAGGTTTTCTAGCCATTTGCCAAAACGTCCAGCACCTGTTGAAGCAGGTTTCCAGTTGATAGTTTTATTTAGTTCAACCATCTCGTCTTTGCAAGCGGTAGAACGGATAAACCAGCTATCTAGAGGATAGTAAAGCACTGGTTTGTCTGTACGCCAGCAGTGAGGATAGTTGTGAGTGTGTTTTTCAATCTTGAATGCTTGACCTTTTTGTTTTAGGTACATGCAGATAGAAATATCAAGAGTTTCGTCTTGGTCTGTTAGGTTTGCGTCGTATGCATTTTTCACAAAACGACCAGCAAATTCTTTATATGCTTCTACGTTTACATATTTAGAAACATATTCTGCGTCCATATCTTCAAGAGCATAGAATTTACCTTGAAGGTCTACAAGTGGACGTAGGTTTCCGTTTTTGTCGAGCACTTGCATAGGAGGAATGCCTGCAGCTTTGGCCACGCGAGCGTCATCTGCACCAAAGGTAGGAGCAATGTGTACAATACCAGTACCATCTTCTGTGGTAACGTAGTCGCCAGCGATTACTCTAAATGCACCTTCTTCTTGTGGAGTGAAGAAAGGAAGAAGTGGTTCATATTCAAGACCTACAAGTTCGCTGCCTTTAAATGTTTCAGCTGGGCATTCAGCGTCTTTAAAGTATGCTTTGAATAGGTCTTTTGCAAGAATTACTTCAATATCTTCCTTAGTATAAGGGTTTTGTGTAGCGTAGCGAACATAATCGATATTTGGACCCACGCAAAGAGCTGTGTTTGAAGACAGTGTCCATGGGGTAGTGGTCCATGCAAGAATGTATAGATTTTCTTCGCCTTTAACTTTAAATTGAGCAGTTACAGTAGTATCTTTTACGTCGCGATAGCAACCAGGTTGGTTAAGCTCGTGAGAACTCAAACCAGAACCAGCAGCAGGAGAATATGGTTGGATAGTATAGCCTTTATAAAGCAGACCTTTATTGTAAAGTTGTTTTAAAAGCCACCACAAACTTTCAATGTAGTCGTTGGTATATGTGATGTATGGGTTTTCCATATCAATCCAGTAACCCATTTTACTGGTAAGGCTTTCCCATTCTTTTGTATATTTCATCACGTCTTTACGACAGTGTGAGTTATAATCTTCTACAGAAATAGTATTACCAATGTCTTCTTTAGTAATGCCAAGAGCTTTTTCTACACCAAGTTCCACAGGAAGACCGTGTGTATCCCAACCTGCTTTACGAGAAACTTTAAATCCTTGCATTGTTTTATAACGAAGGAATAAGTCTTTGATAGAACGAGCCATCACGTGGTGGATACCAGGCATACCGTTTGCAGAAGGTGGACCTTCGAAGAAAACGAAAGGAGTGCAGCCTTCTCTGGTTTCAATACTTTTTTTGAAAACATCATTCTTTTCCCATTCTGCTTGTACCCCTTTGCCTACAGCAGATAGGTTAAATTGTTGATACTCTGTAAATTTTTTGCTCATATTTTTGTTTTATTTATTATCGTAGTTTATCTCAATCTATCTAGTGAACGTACTAACGCTTCGTCTTTACCAATGGCACGAATAGCCAAGTAGGTTAGAATAATATTGATGAATGGAAGTGCAAATGGCATTAGTATATGTGTAGGAAGCGCTTCTTCTAATATAGCATTTGATTTGCCTAAGAAAAAGTAACCCAACATAGCAATGATTTGGAAAATCATCAATATTATATTAAAACTATTAAGTCGCATTTGCAGAATGCGTTTCTTAAACATAAAAATACTCACTAGTGAAACCACTGGTGCTATAGCGGCAAGACCTGCATAAATATAGCAGTTCTCCATGCCTAAAGAGGTTCCTTGCACTGCGGCAAAAGGAAAAAAGCATTGTGTTATGCCTAAGGCAGTTACAATGAAAAGGTATATACTTTGGATACGTTGAATCATAGCGACGCAAAGATACAAAAAAAACCGCAAAGCTAAGCCTTACGGTTTTATTTTTTTTGCGTTGTGAAATTATTCAGCAACAACAGAATCAGCAGCAGCTTCAACTACTTCTTCTACAACAACTGCAGAGTCAGCAACTTCAGCAACTTCTTCTACTGCAACTTCTTCAACAACTGCTTCTTCAGCTTGTTCTTGGCAAGCGTTGCAAGCTGCGAAAGCAACAGCAACAGCAGCAGCTACGAATAAAACGATTTTTTTCATTTTCTAAAAATTTAAATATTAAACAACTGTTGTTAATAACGATGCAAAGATAAGTCAATCAAGAAATTGCTTAAAACTTCTTAAGTTAAAAAATGTTAAATCAATATACTAATTTAAAACTCCTAACCCTTAACCCCTAACTATATTCCGTATTCCTCTAAGAAATAGTCTGGTAGTTCTGGTAAGAAGGCAGGAAGTTGTACTGCATGTAGTTTAAATTGCATGAATTTATACCTTTTAACTATTTGCTCGTAGTGTTCACCCACCTCGTTTTCTCTTATCACTTGATTTATTTCGTGGTAAGTCCAGCCAAGGTTGTCTTCGTCTGTTTTGCCACACAT
Source organism: uncultured Bacteroidales bacterium (assembly GCA_937911235.1). Classification (GTDB taxonomy): domain Bacteria; phylum Bacteroidota; class Bacteroidia; order Bacteroidales; family Paludibacteraceae; genus Enterocola. The sequence continues at coordinate 758 of CALDPN010000100.1, read as the reverse complement.
ACCATCTGATGGCGCTTTGTGGGTAAGGTCGTATGGTAGGCCTAGATAGTCGCCCATTGCCACCACTTCTTCTGTGGTAAGTTTTGCCACAGGAGCAAAGTCGCCAGCGCTATCGCCATAGTGGGTAGAGTAGCCTTGCACGTCTTCTGAGCGGTTGCAAGTATTCACTACGCGGGCATTGCCAAGTATAGCACCTATGCCATAAAGGGTGGTCATACGTAGGCGGGCAGGGGTGTTTGTAAGAAATTGAGGGCTCAATGTGTCTAAACACATTTGGGTTTTAATTTCCTCTGTAAGCCCAGTGTATGCGTTGTTTATGTTTACAGTAAGGTGTGGAATTTGAAGAAAATCTACTATTTTTTGTGAGTCAGAAATGTCTGGTTGCACGCCGTTTGGCATCATTACGCCAAGAATGCGTTCTTTGCCAAGTGCTTTTGCACAAAGTGCAGCCACCACGGTAGAGTCTTTGCCACCGCTTATGCCTATGACAACCTTAGTGTCGCTGTTGCCATTCTTTTGCATCCAGTCTTGTATCCATTTGATACAAGAGTCTGTAATTTCTGCTACATTAAATACGTATGGTTTCATCTTAATTCTTTTTGCCTAGTTTTTCTTGCCAACGCCATGCAGAAAGTAGAGTTTCTTCTACAGATTTTTCTGCTTTCCAACCAAGTTCGTTAAATGCTTTTGATGCATCTGAATAGCAGACATCAAGGTCGCCAGGACGACGAGGTGCAAATTCGTAAGGAACGTCAACA
>CALDPN010000099.1 GCA_937911235.1 uncultured Bacteroidales bacterium | reverse complement strand
GGTTGTAAAACCCATAATCTATTTTTGGATTGGTCTTTGTGTAATTTATATTTTTTTTCGATTACTACTTCTTGTCCGTATTCTGTGTTGATTACTCTTCTTATTAGATTGTACATCGTGTCGTATCCTCTCTTGTTGTTAGCTTATTATCTCTTGTGCTGTTATGTAGTAGCGTACAGTGAAGTCTTTCCAACAGTCCTCTTCACCATCAGTGTTTCTATTACGACAGCTAGTATGTATTTCCATATACTTTGGTACGTGTGTTTCGTTCTTAGGGTGGTGATACATTTTCTTTAGTATTACCTTTTCACCAGAAGTATTTACTTCTTCTACTTCGTGTTCCCAATAGAAACTAAACTCACCATCTGTTAGGTCGTCAAATAGATAATCTAAATCTACTTCATAACCACAGTCTGGACATACCAGTGCATTCTTATCATCTATATGTTTTCTTCTTAGATTGGATAATATTTTAGTAATGTTTGTCATTGTCATTTTGGTTCTCCTATTTTTTCCATATACTATTTCCTAGGATTGCTGGATGTTCTTCTTTTAATTTATATAATTCTTTTGAGAACAATTCCAACTGACAACAACCAACAGGCGACCAAGGGCGCTGTCCCTTGGGAGCAGACAGGGTTGTTGTAAGTGGTTTTCTTCTTTTGTTTCTATTTATTTGTTGTTGTTTTTTTAATTCCCTGTTGTATATATTTATTGATGCTGCATAAGCTACGTGCTTGGCGTGTGATAAATCGTATGGTTTAACACGTCCTATTTTATGTGTTATTTCATATGTTTTCATCAGTGCGTGATATATTTCTTGTTGTGTGTTCATATATTTTATTCCTTATAATGTCAGTAATAAATTGTAAACACCCATTGTTACTGTGTTTCAGGCTGACAGCGTGCCAGCGCACCCCTAGGAAACACGTACCTGCTATTTCAGTGCCAAGCTACTTGGGTGACAGGGTGTTAGGTGACAGCAAAAAAGGCTCCAGCTAACAAACGCTAGCCAGAGCCTTAATCTATTAAGCAAATGTATGCTCAATTCTGTCAATGTCTTCAAGATTATCTTCATCTATCTTCATTGGCATTTCAACTATATCAGAGTATGTTTGATTTAGATATCTTCTGTAAGGATTTTGTAAGTCGTCCAAATCAACACGATAGTTTACAACTACTGATTCTCTATCGAGAACTTTCACATTCACATCTTTAACAATCTGTGATTCAACGAAGAAACCAATTAAGGTTACGATACGTTGGAATGATTTACAACTTGTTTTGAATTGTAATTCTTTGAACGCATTAAGATATGCGTGAATAACTAATTCATCTTTCAACCAGTTATTTAGTTCATATGATTTGTTGCCAGCTTGATACGCTGTTAAATCCTTTTGAGCTAAAGCTAATACTGATTTTTCTTCTAAGTTAAATGATTTGATTGTTTTTGCCATAATGGCCTCCTTTCATAAATTAAAATAAGTAATACAAAAATTAAATATAAATAAATATTTAATAACAAGAACATTGTAAATTGATTAAGTGTTGTACATAGAAATGATGTGCTATTACAACACTAATGATGAATAATGATAAATAAATTAAATCTCTCATAAATAAAATCCTCTAGTTGTACTTTAGTTTATTACTGTTTACACCACCCGATTAAGCAGGTTCTGGGTTCTAGCACAACAGTGCGAAGCACCGAAGGCTTGCTGTTGTGCTAGGTTCCAGGTTCTGCTAGGGTGAATAGTGTAATCAGTGATAAACTATTAGTACAACTTGGTTTTTATTGTGATAGATTTAATATTTATTCATTATGATTAAGTGTTAGTGTGAAATGGTACATAACTATGCACAACATCAGTGTGTCAAGGTGTTAGTTTGATATATTTATTTATATTTAATTTGTTAGTGTGATAATAACGAAAGGAGTCTATTGTGGCGAAAACATTGAATTGTAGAATGTATTAGGTTTAGCGAAAGGATTTAGTAGCGTAGAGGAGGTGTGATAATGTGCTAGGGTGATAGGGTGATACGGGTGCCACCCTGCCACGCTCCTACATTCTCATAGCCCAACTCTCATAGGGTGGCAGCCTGCTGGTGTGAAGATGGCATCTCCTGCCACCGTGTCACACTGTCACCACTCGCCTGCTACCGCAGGAGATGTCTCAAGCACCAGCCAAAGAATATATGTAGTAAAGTGCCACGCTGTCACGGTGATACTGTAGGACTGCCATGATTTGCGGCGGGATTATCAGTTGGGCGGGTGGGGAGTGCAGAAAGCAAAACACTTTTCCTAGGTTGTCACGATGGCAGAAGCAGCATGGGAAGAGGCCAATCGCCCTAGGGGGTGGGGTGGGTGGTTCGCTGTCCCAAGCGACACAGACGGTAGTGTAAAAATTACTCATAATAATTATATACATAGTATATGTTAATGTCAGT
>CALDPN010000098.1 GCA_937911235.1 uncultured Bacteroidales bacterium | reverse complement strand
CAAGAAATGCAATCAGAAGGTGGTGCAGCTGGTGCTGTACACGGATCTTTACAAGCAGGTGCATTAACAACAACTTACACCGCTTCTCAAGGTCTTCTACTTATGATTCCTAATATGTACAAAATTGCGGGTGAATTACTTCCATGTGTATTCCACGTATCAGCTCGTACATTAGCTTCTCACGCTCTTTGTATCTTCGGTGACCACCAAGACGTTATGGCTTGCCGCCAAACTGGTTTTGCTATGTTAGCTGAAGGCTCAGTTCAAGAAGTTATGGACTTAGCAGGTGTAGCTCACTTAGCAACTATCAAATCTCGTGTTCCTTTCTTAAACTTCTTCGACGGTTTCCGTACATCTCACGAAATCCAAAAAATTGAAGCTCTAGAAAACGAAGATTTAGCTCCACTTATCGACCAACAAGCTCTTGCAGAGTTCCGTTCTCGTGCATTAAATCCAAATAACCCAGTTATGCGTGGTATGGCTGAAAACCCAGACCACTTCTTCCAACACCGCGAAAGCAGCAATAACTATTACAATGCTGTTCCAGCTATCGTTGAAGAATACATGAACGAAATCAACAAAATTACAGGTCGCAACTATGGTCTATTCAACTACTATGGTGCAGAAGACGCAGACCGCGTAATTATTGCTATGGGTTCTGTAACAGAAGCTATTCGTGAAACTATCGACTACTTAATGGCTAAAGGCGAAAAAGTAGGTTTAATCGCAGTTCACTTATATCGTCCATTCTCTGCTAAACACTTCTTAGCTGCTCTTCCAAAATCAGCTAAACGTATTGCAGTGCTAGACAGAACAAAAGAACCAGGAGCAAATGGCGAACCTCTATACCTTGACGTAAAAGACATCCTTTACAACATGGAAGACGCTCCACTTGTAGTAGGTGGTCGTTATGGTCTAGGTTCTAAAGACACCACTCCTGCTCAAATCCTTGCAGTATACGAAAACCTTGCAATGAACGAACCTAAAAACCAATTCAACATTGGTATCGATGACGACGTAACCTTCACTTCTCTTCCTAAAAAAGAAGAAGTTGCTGTAGGTGGCGAAGGTATGTTCGAAGCTAAATTCTATGGTTTAGGCGCAGACGGTACTGTAGGTGCAAACAAAAACTCAGTAAAAATTATTGGTGACAACACCAACAAATACTGCCAAGCATATTTCTCATACGACTCTAAAAAATCTGGTGGTTTCACCTGTTCTCACTTACGTTTCGGTGACAATGCTATCCGCAGTACATATTTAGTAAACACTCCAAACTTCGTTGCATGCCACGTTCAAGCATACCTACGTATGTATGACGTAACTCGTGGTCTTCAAAAAAACGGTACATTCCTATTAAATACCGTTTGGAACGAAGAAGAATTAGCTAAAAACTTACCTAACAAAGTTAAACGCTATTTCGCACAAAACAACATTACTGTTTACTACATCAACGCTACTAAGATTGCTCAAGAAATTGGTCTAGGTAACCGTACCAACACCATTCTTCAATCTGCATTCTTCCGTATCACTGGCGTTATTCCAGTGGATCTTGCAGTAGAACAAATGAAGAAATTCATTGTTAAATCTTACGGCAAAAAAGGTCAAGACATCGTTGACAAAAACAACGCTGCAGTAGACCGTGGTGGTGAATACAAACAACTTACTATCGACGCTGCTTGGGCTTCTCTTGCTGACGACGCTGCTATCGAAAACAACGATCCAGCATTCATCAACGAAGTTGTTCGTCCTATCAACGCTCAAGATGGTGACTTATTAAAAGTATCTGCATTTAAAGGTATCGAAGATGGTACTTGGTATGCTGGTACAGCTAAATATGAAAAACGTGGTGTAGCAGCATTCGTTCCAGTTTGGAATGCAGAAAACTGTATCCAATGTAACAAATGTGCTTACGTTTGTCCTCACGCTTGTATCCGTCCATTCGTTCTAGACGAAACTGAAGCTGCTGGTCTAAACGCAGACATGCTAGAAATCAAAGCTCCTGCTGCAATGAAAGGTATGAAATTCCGTATGCAAGTAGGTGTTATGGACTGTCTAGGTTGCGGTAACTGTGTGGATGTTTGTCCTGGTAATCCAAAACTTGGTGGCCCAGCTCTTAAGATGGTTCCACTTGAAGGCCAACTTGCAGAAGCTGCAAACTGGGATTACTGCGTAGAAAACGTTAAAACAAAACAAAACTTAGTTGACATTGCTGCTAACGTTAAGAATTCACAATTCGCTACTCCTCTATTTGAGTTCTCTGGAGCTTGTTCAGGTTGTGGTGAAACTCCATACGTTAAACTATTAACTCAACTATTCGGTGACCGTCAAATCATTGCTAACGCAACTGGTTGTTCATCAATCTATTCTGGTTCAGTACCTTCTACTCCTTACACAACTAACGAAAAAGGACAAGGTCCAGCTTGGGCAAACTCTCTATTCGAAGACTTCTGTGAGTTCGGTATGGGTATGGAACTAGCTAACGAAAAAATGAAAGCTCGCTTAACAGACCTTATGACTAAAGGTCAAACTTGCGACTGCTGCTCAGATGAACTTAAAGGTTTATTCGCTGAATGGATTGCAAACCAAAACGACGCTGCTAAAACAAAAGAACTTGCAGAAAAAATCATCCCTGCAGTAGAATCTTGCTCTTGCGACATCTGCAAAGGTATTGCAGCTCTTAAAGGTTACCTAGTAAAACGCAGCCAATGGATTATCGGTGGTGACGGTGCTTCTTACGATATCGGTTACGGTGGTCTAGACCACGTGATTGCTTCTGGTAAAGACGTAAACATCCTTGTACTAGATACAGAAGTTTACTCTAACACTGGTGGTCAATCTTCTAAATCTACTCCTGTAGGTGCTATCGCTAAGTTTGCTGCTGCTGGTAAACGTGTTCGTAAAAAAGACCTTGGTATGATT
>CALDPN010000097.1 GCA_937911235.1 uncultured Bacteroidales bacterium | reverse complement strand
GGAAGCAATGTCGCGGGCAACCGTTACGGGATATTCCTCAAGACAGTATTTTTCTATAAGCACGCTCAGGCAATCCTCAGCCGTGGGCAGCACTACAAACCGCAGGATATGCTATGGCCTATGACCTAGAATGTCATAAGGAATACGAGCGTTGCTGTGCAAAACTGCATTGGGATATGGATAGGGTTATTTACAAGCCGTACACGGACCAGGCAGACTTCAATACATTTATGGCTATGGCTACTGTGTATCATTACAAAAAGAATAATGGGTATTTAAGAGATGAAGAAGAAGAACACGTGTCCTAAGTGTGGTTATAAATACCACGCTGGAACATCAATCACTTGTCCTATTTGTGGGTATATCTTTTTAAGGGAAGAATAGTATGCCAGAGAAAGTTGCGTGGTTTAGTTGCGGTGCCACATCTGCGGTAGCGTGCAAATTAGGGTTGCAAAAGTACCCCGACTTACAGATTTGCTACATAGAAACAGGGTCGCACCACCCCGATAACTTGCGCTTTTTGCACGATTGCGAAAAATGGTTTGGCAAGGAAATAAAGATACTCCGTAGCGCATACAAAGATGTGTTTGATGTAATTGAGCGAACAGGGTTTATTCACTCGGCACACTACGCACCTTGCACAAACAAACTAAAAACTGATGTGCGCTTACAATACGAATATGAACACGATATATATATATATATGGGGTTTTGAAAAGGGTGCTAAAGAGGAAAACAGGGCATTTCGTATGCAACAAAGATACCCAAAGTATAAGCACGAATTTCCTTTGATAGAGGCAAACCTAGACAAACCTGCGTGTATGGAGTTATTGGCACAGGCTGGGATAGAACTTCCGCAAATGTATAAAATGGGATATCACAATAATAACTGTATCGGTTGCATTAAAGGCGGTATGGGCTATTGGAACAAGATACGCAAGGACTTCCCAGAAGTGTTTGACCGTATGGCAAAGATAGAGAGAAAGATAGGGCACAGTTGTCTAAAGCAATACTTCCTTGATGAACTACCAAAGGAAGCAGGGAGAGAGGAAAAGAACATTGAGCCACAATGCAGTATATTTTGTGGACTAATAAATTTGGAGGGCTAATATGGAAATAACAGAAAACGAACTACAGGCCCAAAGCAAAGGGCTTGTTGAGATGGTAGAGTTTATCACTATTAAGAATGATTCCGAACTGGAAGAAGCCAACGGTATTCTACGCAAGATTGCCACTCTTCGTAAGGCAGCGAAGGCGCATTTCGAGAGCTTGAAAAAGCCGTTCAATGAAGCTATGGCTAACCTGCGCCAAAAGGAAAAGGAGTTCTTGCAACCTATGGAGCAGGGAGAAAGCACCATTAAAAAGCTAATCGTGCAGTACAATGCCAAGCGAGACGCCCAACTAAAAGAAGAACAGGCAAAGCTCGACGCCATGGCTAAAAAGTTAGAGGGAACTGGCCTATCTGTATTGCCTACAGTAAAGCTAGAGAAACCAAAGCTACAAGGTACTTCTGTTCGCAACCGTTACGACTTCGAGATTGTGGACCCAAACCTTATTCCACGTGAATACCTTTTGGTAGATACAACGGCAATCGGGAAGGTGGTGCGTGCGCTCAAAGACAAGGCAAATATCCCTGGCATTAAGGTCGTGATACGGCAAGAGATTGTAACAAGGGGTCTATGACAAAAGCAATCTCCTATAGATTCGGGGAACGAGCCCTTAGTGGTTTTGTCAGGCAGAAACTAAATCCTGACGGGGAGCTGTTCCACAAAGGGGTAATCCATTTGTTCGGGGCTAAAGTACCCATATATCTTTCCATTGAGCCACATGACAAGTATGTTAAGGGAGAGAAGGTCTATAAAGTATTTACCTATCTGGCCCCTATGCCTAGCGAAAAGAAAGGCAACGTGTTGCACGTGGCTCTAGGCGCAGCAAACAGACAAAGAATTAAAGCAATTAAGAAGGTAGAAGAGACGGTAAAAAATCTAGGAGTGGTGTATGAATACAAAAAACGAAACGAAGAAAAAATCCAAAAAGACATCTGTAAAAGGTGTATCAAAGCCAAAGACAACGAGTGGAAAAAACGCCTACAAGAAGCTGTCCGAAGCAATGTTGCTAGACAAAAAGAAATATGCCGACGAAAAGTTCAAAAACTGTTGGCCCGTCGCAAAGGAAATAAGTGAGACGATAACTAATACTATCTGGGACGATAGCATGAAGGTTATGCAAGACTACCCTAGCACCTATGCCCAGACAGCTGCCGTGTGTTTCTTCTCTTTCCTATGCGCTGCTATTGACGCTC
>CALDPN010000096.1 GCA_937911235.1 uncultured Bacteroidales bacterium | reverse complement strand
TTCCATTTTTACATCAGTTATGTTATCCCAATTTGTTCCAAATCCATAATGAATAGACACATCTGTTGATGCATTTTGAAACAATTCTCCTGTATATGAAATTTTTACTTTACTATTTTCAACTAATTTGTCTGTGTTAAAAAATATGTTTTTTGATAATTCCATTTTAAAAACTCCTTCATCTTTTGTTAGTCATATTATAATATTAAATTTTACAATATTCAAGTCTTTTTTTAAAAAAAATGTAAAAATTTTTCAAAAGTAATATTAAAATAAATGGTGCTTTGGTGAGTGGTTAAGACTCACCAAGCCCTCAATTTTTGTTGAAAATATAGAATTATGAAACATATAAATTTAATACTTAGTGTGTTGTTTTGGGCAGTTGCCTCTATGAGTATGGCTATTACTTTACCTAGTACATCGTATTCAAGTAGTGCGTTCTTTTCAGATTTAGAAAATCCAGACTTTACAATAACAACAGGTGCTTCCTACACAAATTTCTCTTTAAGAGTAGCAAATGACGATGAAGATGGTCTTGAGTGTGCAAGAAAAGGAGAAGATTGTGTAAACTGCTGTACAGCTATTATGGAAAGTAAATATGGAGGTGAATGGTTTATGAGTGATGAAGCCGAAGCTAAATATGGTGATTGCTTAACATCATGTGAAGGTTGGTCTCTTGGCGACGAAGAAACCCCTCTTGGATCTCCACTTAGCTTACTTGCTTTTCTTGCAGCATACGCATTCATCCGCAAACGCAAAGAGGCTTAAGAATGCCTTAAACTGAAACCATAATAATTTAACATCAGTCAAAAGGACCTACCACTTCACCGTGGTTAGGTCCTTTGGTTTTTTATAAAGGATGTTTGTTTATCTTGTGAAAATCATCTATCTTTGCAATGCCACCTATCTTTAAAATGCAGATTTTATACTTATGAAAAGTAAAACTATTTATTAACATCTAAAAAACATTTACGATTATGAAAACAAAAAAGGAAACAAACAAAAAAGAGTGTACATCTCAAGTTGCTAGCGAGCCAAGAAGGTATTCTAAAACATGGTTAGCAGCACTAAAATCACAAGGTTGCTTAATAGTTACAGACCCTAATTTGATGTAACTATGAGGTATATGATAGACACGAACATCTTTGTTTTTCTAGTAACAGATATTTCTCAATTAGACAAAGATGTAGAGAGTATTATTCAAGATTACTCCAATACCCTACACATGAGTGCAGAGTCTGTAAAGGAACTTATTGTTGCTTACAACAACAAAGGACTACTAACCAAGAAATGGAAGAGCGCTGAGGAAATGGTTACTGCTATTGAGGATGAGTATTACATTAAAATACTCCCAGTGAGCAAGGAGCACATGAAAACCTACTCGAGGCTATCGATAAATAGCATTGACGACCACAAAGACCCTTCAGACCACGTAATTATCTCACATGCTATTACAAACAAAATTCCACTCATCTCTAGCGACCGCAGGTTTCCGTACTACACGGAGCAAGGTTTGGATTTAATCTTCAACGAGAGATAGATTTATATACAAAGGAGCCTCCCGTCTCGGGCAAGGCTCCTTTGGTGTTTTAGGGAAATCTCATACGCTCTCTACCACAAATACTGCTCTGCGTTGCTTGGTTCGTTTTTAAGGAACATCACGTAGTAGATAGGCAGGTAGGTAATGTTGTTTTCGGTATAAACTTTTTGTTCGTTTGAGAGTACAAATGCTTGTTTTATGTTGTAGTCTTTATTAGAAATAAATTTATCTAACGCACTATGAACTTTATAGTCTTTGCCAGACTTCACTTCGATTGGAATGTTTGACAAGTTGTCAACATCGTCTATAATGAAATCAACCTCGCCGTTTTTCTTGTTGTCGTAGTAGTATAAATTGTAGCCATGTGCCTTTAATTCTTGTGCCACAGCAGTTTCGTAAATGGCTCCAAGATTTATACTATTCATATCCGACATTACTGCTTTAATATTGTTTTTGTAGTATATGCCAGACAAGATGCCTACGTCGTTAATATAAAGTTTCAATAGATTTTTAGTACTATTTTCAATTAGTGGATAGGTTGGTGTACTAATGGCCTTCACCTCTAACGAAACTCCAGAGTGGATTAGATAGTCAAATTCTTCCAAATAGTCTTCCGCTCTTTTCCATTTCTTGTCTTCAATATCTTTTATTACGATTCTCTTTTTCTTATTCTCAAGTGAAGAAGGAATCATATCATAGATTCTACGAATTTTTAGTCGTTTGTTATTTTCTTCCTCGTATTTTGAAGCATCTACTCCATATAGTTCATGAATTTCATCTTGCACAGACCTAAATTCTGTTACATTATGTGTTTCAACAAAAGTTTTAACGGCTTTTGGCAGTCCACCTACTAGAATATATTTTTTGAATAAATCCATAATCTTTTCATGAATTGCCTCAGGCAAAGTCTTTCTTTGAATGAAACTTTCTCTCATAGATTCGATTGCCATTTCGCCAACGCCATTTGCATACAAAAATTCTTCAAAATCTAGTGGATACATGTGTTGAACATCGAGACTTCCCATAGGAAGAGATTGGGTTTTCTTTAGTGTAATACCTAGTTGCGAACCACTTGCAATGTAAGTAAACTTCTTTTCTTCCATCAGGAATTTCACAAGGGTAAGAAGGTGGTCGTAAGCCTGTATTTCGTCGATGAACACAAGTGTGTTAGACCTTTCTTTCATCTTGTCGCCAGCAAAAATACTTAGAGCCATATAGAAATCTTTTGTAGTTTTGGCTTCTGCAAAAATTCTATCACCAAGTTTGTCTTTCTCCATATTAATTTCTATGTAGTTTGGAAACATTTTACTTCCTACATGGTTAATAATGTAAGACTTACCAATTTGTCTTGCACCATCAATCAACAACATTCTATTTGAATCTGATGATAGATATTCTTCTATACGTTTAGTAATTTTTCTGTACAGCATAATATGATATTTTTGTTCTACAAATATAGTCTTTTAAAACAAAAAATCCAAATTTCCTAACCACTTGATTATTACCTATTTATAATTACCGAGGTGCGTTTTCCGTTAAAATTAGCCCTTAAAAAGGTGCGTTTTCCTATAAAATTAGCCCTTAAAAAGGTGCGTTTTCCGTTAAATACTGCCTCCCTAAAATTTTTATTTGGATTGTAAAAAAAATTGTCTATCTTTACAAGTCGGTAGTTAGCCTATGCAAAACCACTGCCAAAACTGGAAATAAAATCAACTTAAAATATACAAATTCAATGAAAAAATTATTACTTCTTTTTGCTGCTATGGTGGCTGCTGTGGGCGCTATGGCACAGATTACAACAGATCCTGCTGTGATTCCACTAGGTTACAAAGGTAAAATTGTGGTTACCTTCGACCCTACTGGCACTCCAATGGCAGGTAAAACCACATGTTATGCACACACAGGTGCCACAACAAAAGAAAAAGGTAACTGGACTTGTGCTCCAGCATGGAAAACAAACACTGCTAAATACCAATTAACCAAATCTGGTACTAAATGGGTGCTTACCATCGACGACCTTTATTCATATTACGACTGTGCAGCTAATATGGAAATTACTGGTCTAAACTTTGTGTTCCGCGACCAAAACGCTACCGCTCAAACAGGTGACATCCTTTATCCTTTTGGTTTCGAAGACAAAGCTCCTACCACAAAAGCACGTCCTTCTGGCGTTACCGATGGTATTTTCTATGATGCTGCCGACCCAACTAAAGTAACTGTTTCACTTCTTGTAAAACCAAGTAAGTCTAACGTAACAGCAAGCAATGTATACATTCTTTGCGACGCAAACAACTGGTCTTTCAGCAATGACTATCAATGCTACAAAGATGGCAATTACTTTTGGTACACCTTCACTGGCCTTACCGCTGGTAAAGAATATGCGTTCCAATATGGCGTGAAAATGAGCAATGGTTCTTTCGTGCAAATGTCTGACCCATATTCTACAAAAGTGCTTCACGGCGACGACAAATGGGAACCTAAAAAAGTAGACCCAACTCTTATGGACTATCCTAACGGTGGTAGCGGTTATGTTACTGTAATTCAACCTGGTAAAAAGGCTTTCAACTGGAGCAGTGCTACACTAAACTTCAAACGTCCAAACAAAAACAACCTTGTTATCTACGAGCTTTGGCCTTATATTTTCTCTGCAGACCGCAGTTTCAAAGCTATCACAAAACGTCTTGACTACTTTGAAAACTTAGGTATCAATGCTATCGAGTTTATGCCTCTTTGCGAGTTTGACGGCAACTTAAGTTGGGGTTATTCTCCAAACCACTATTTCGCGCTTGACAAAACATACGGCTCAGAAAACGACTTCAAAACCCTTGTAGACGAATGTCACAAACGTGGTATTGCTGTTATCGTGGATATGGTGTTCAACCACGCTACAGGCAACTGTTCTCACGAAAAACTTTATGGTGGTTACAACAACTTAAAAGACAACCCATACTTCAACGTTTCTGCTCCTCACGGTGCTAGCGTGTTTGAAGACTGGAACCACTCATATGCTGAAACTAAAAACTATTTAACTCGTGCTCTTAAATTCTGGCTTCAAGAATATAAAGTGGACGGTTTCCGTATGGACCTTTCTCACGGTTTCTGCGGCACAAACTGCAACGATCGTGTATCAAATATCAACTACTACTATAACAACGGTGTGAAAGCCGTGGCTAACGACGCATACTTCATCCTAGAACACTGGGAAGGTATGAACGAACGTGGTGGTTATGTAAACAACGGCATGATGTGCTGGGAAAACACAAACAACGCTTATATGCAAATTGCAATGGGCTGGCTTAAAGATGGTGATGCTCTAAATGAAGCAAACAAAGATGGCTATGTGAGCTACACCTCTTCTCACGACGAGCAACGTCCTTTCTGGAAAGCTAAAAAATATGGTAATGGTGCTATCGGTTCAAACGAAGCTCCTCGTTTGAACCGTGTTCCTGCCACAGTGGGTATGTGTGCTATGCTAAATGGTCCTCAAATGTTCTATATGTTTGACGAACTTGGCTACGACTACTCATTCTGTTCTAATGCTTCTGGTGCTGGTGACCAAAACGACAAAGCTCCATATGGTTCTACACAAGCTCAACCTTGCCACGATACCGACGCTAAACCTATTCCTGAAACTAAAGGTTGGTATACAAATGCAAACCGTATGAACCAATACAAAAAGCTTGGTCAACTTCTACAACTACGTACCAAACTTGCTCCTTCTGTATTTGCGGGCAACCCAACAAGCAGCGACCTTGCATCTGGCAAAGCTCTTCGTAGTGTAATTTGGGGCAGCGGCAACTCTCGTATCTTTGTGGTTGCAAACCTTGGTACTACCGCTCAAACTCTTACTCTACCTACTGGCAACAGCTGGTATGACTATCTAGCAGGTAGCAAAACTCAAATGGCAGCTGGTACATCTGTAAGCCTTGCAGCTGGCGATATTAAAGCATACACCGCTACTAAATATACATTACCAGACGTGCCTAATGCATATACATTCGTTGGTATTGAAGACGTAGACGCAGAACAATTAGCTAAATCTTCTATCTATCCTTCAGTTACTTCAGACTTTATTAAAATAGACTCTGAAGAGGCTATTTCTGACGTGAAAGTAGTGGCACTTTCTGGTGCATACTACACTCCTTCATACACAGAAGAAGGCGTAGTAGATGTTAATGCTCTAGAAGAAGGTATGTATCTACTTGTGGTTCGTTATCAAACATACGAACAAGCTTATAAGTTTATAAAGGAATAATTTCATAACGCGCTTTTGTCGCAATGCAATAAAAAGAGACTGGCTCAAAATACAAACGAGTCAGTCTTTTTATGTATTCAATACAAAAAAAATTGTATCTTTGCAGATTGAAAGGTTTAGGCATTGAGAAAACAGAACTCCTAACTCCTAACCCCTAACTCCTAACTTATAAACATTATGGAACACAAATTAACTATTTACAACACGCTAAGCCGTAAGAAAGAACAATTCATACCAGTGCACAACAACTTAGTGGGTATGTATGTATGTGGACCTACAGTATATGGCGACGCACACCTTGGACACGCTCGCCCTGCCATTACATTTGACCTACTTTTCCGTTACCTACAAAACCTAGGTTACAAAGTGCGTTATGTGCGTAATATTACAGACGTTGGCCACCTAGAACACGACGCAGACGAAGGCGAAGATAAGATTGCTAAAAAAGCTCGTCTAGAACAAAAAGAACCAATGGAAGTGGTGCAATATTTCTTAAACCGCTACCACAAAAATATGGAAGACCTAAACGTGCTTCCACCTAGCATTGAGCCACACGCATCTGGTCACATCATTGAACAAATAGAGTTTACACAAAAAATTCTAGACGCAGGCTATGCATATGTGAGCGAAGGTTCTGTGTATTTCGACGTAGAAAAATACAACAAAGACTACAACTACGGCAAACTATCTGGCCGTAATATCGACGAACTTTTAGAAACCACACGTGAGCTAGACGGTCAAAGCGAAAAACGCCGCAGTATGGACTTTGCCCTTTGGAAAAAAGCGGCACCAGAGCATATTATGCATTGGCCAAGTCCATGGAGCGAAGGCTTCCCAGGTTGGCACATGGAGTGCTCGGCTATGGGTACTAAGTACCTCGGCGAGCAGTTCGATATCCATGGCGGTGGTATGGACCTCATGTTCCCGCACCACGAGGCGGAGATTGCGCAGAGTTGCGCTGCCCTCGGGCATGACAGCGTGCATTATTGGATGCACAACAATATGATTACCATCGCAGGCAAGAAGATGGGTAAGAGTTACAACAACTTTATTACCCTCGAGCAGTTCTTTGCGGGCAATCATGAGTTGTTGGAGCAACCTTTCTCACCAATGACCATTCGTTTCTTTATCCTTCAAGCGCACTATCGCTCTACGGTGGACTTCTCCAATGATGCACTCGTGGCAGCGGAGAAGGGTCTTGCTCGTTTGACCGAGGCATACCAACGACTGATGAAGCTCCAAGCATCCGCTACATCTACCGTCGAGATCGGCAACCTCCGCGAGCGTTGCCAGGAGGCGATGGACGATGATCTCAACTCGCCTATCGTAATTTCGCACTTGTTTGATTCGGCTCGTGCTATCAATACCGTATTCGATGGCAAAGGTACCATCTCCGAGGCAGACTTGGAGGAACTTCGCGCGGTATGGAAGACCTACGCAATGGATATCCTCGGTCTGCAATTCGATGCTTCTTCCCCCTCCGAAGGGGGACAGAGGGGGTCTGCATACAAAGGAGCTATTGACATGCTCCTCAATATGCGTCTTGAGGCAAAACGCAATAAGGATTGGGGAACTAGCGATAAGATTCGCAACGAACTGACTGCTCTTGGTTTCACAATCAAAGATACCAAAGACGGCTTCGAGTGGAGTCTTTGACAATTCTGAACAATGTTGAACCATATTAAACAATTGTTGAACATAAGATTAGCCCTACTTTTGGTGGGGCTAATCGTTATTTTCCCCGCTTGCGGTAATCGTGACTCTCAACACTCAGCACTCAATACTCCACTTATCGAGGACACCATGGTGTCCTACCCAGGTCGCACTTTTAGCTACAAGGACAAGTTCCGCGATACCCAAGCCAAACAGGTGCAAGCTGCGCAAGCTATCGGTTTGAAGACTCCTCCGCAAAACCGCCAAGAGGCAGCCAAGATGCGTAGCCAGTTATCGCTCATCAAGAGCAACGACAACTATATCGTGGATTCGCTCACGCATTCCATCCCCTATCTGGTGCCTGCTGCTGCGGCAGAACTAGAGCGCATTGGTGCTGAGTTCGCAGATATCCTGCAACGCAATGGATTACCCCACTATCAGTTCTATGTTACTAGTGTACTCCGAACAAAAGAGGATATCAAACTACTACAAAAAAGTGGTAACATCAATGCTACCACTAATTCTTGCCACAACTATGGCACTACGTTCGACTTGGCATACTTCCGTTTTAATAAGGTAACGCGCACGCGCGAGTACATGCATCAGGATAATCTAAAACTCGTGCTTGGTCAAGTCCTCCTCAACGAACAACGTGCAGGGCGTATCTATGTGAAATACGAACAGAAGCAGGCTTGTTTCCACATTACTGTGCGAAAGTAATCTTCTACTTCTTTCTTTTCTACCGCACAGCCAGTTGACCATTCTATTGGCGGTTGGTCAAGTCGCGGTTGATACCTTCAATATAGGCAATCAGTTCGCTTTCGCCAATACTCTTTTCTGCCGAAGTGATAAAGATTGGTGGCAACTCCACCCATGTCTCCAGCAGTTTCTGCTTGTAACTATCCACATTGGCGGACAATTTACCTTTACCCAATTTATCTGCTTTGGTAAAGACGATAGAGAAGGGTATCTCGTTCTCGCCCAACCATTCCATAAACTCCAAGTCTATTTGCTGCGGTTCGTGGCGGCAATCTACCAGTACAAACAAACTCACCAATGCTTCACGCAACAGACAATAGCGCTCAATCATAGTCTTGAGTTTGGCGCGTTGTGTCTTGCCTGCTTGTGCAAAACCATATCCTGGCAAATCCACCAGATGCCAATGGGTATCTGTACCACCATTAATCAGAAAGTGGTTAATCAGCAATGTTTTACCTGGCTTCTGACTGGTTTTTGCCAACTTAGGATTATGCGTGAGCATATTGATCAAACTGGATTTACCCACATTGCTTCGACCAATGAAAGCATATTCTGGAATACTCGTCTGTGGACATTGCATCACGTCCGGACTAGAGATCACAAAAGAAGCAGATTGTATCATATAATTCTTAATTGACGTTAATTGTCTTAAAATTTGTTTTCTTTTTCCAATAGGCAAAGCCAATGAGCAATGCCAACGTAGTCATACCTGCAATCAGGTATGCTACCCAACTCAAACCAAGTTTGGCGAGATGAAAGCCCTCTGGCGCAATGAAGATATAGCTCACACTCACCATGGTCATAAACAGCGCAGGAATCAGCGCAATAAGGTAGGCGTAGGGGTATTTCTTAATCGTTCGCGAGTTTTTATAGAGGAACACTGTTCCTGCCCACAACGTGAAGACTGCCAATGTCTGATTGGTCCATGCAAAATATCTCCATATAATCTTAAATCCATCGGCATTGGTTAAACTGAAAACCAGAAAGCCCATTGAACATAAAGCTATAGGCACAGTAATGAGCAAGCGTCTGGAAGCCGTTTTCTGCTCTATTTTTAAGAGATCGGCAATTATAAGACGACATGAACGCAAAGCAGTATCGCCTGTAGAGATAGGTGCAGCCACAATACCCAGAATAGCTAAAATACCACCAACAGGACCTAACCATGCTCCAATACCTGTTCCCATCGCTGTAGCTTTTGCATTTATATTTGCGAATCCATTGGGGAATCCAATATGGAAATCCCAAAGAGAGTTGAAGTCGTCCCAACCATCGTCCCAAACA
>CALDPN010000095.1 GCA_937911235.1 uncultured Bacteroidales bacterium | reverse complement strand
AAACTGCTGATTATTGATAGTTGATAATTGACTAGAAAATCTTAATAAATGGTATAAGATAAAAAAAATAGGACGAATCTCGTCCTATTTTTTTATGATTGTATGTTGTAAGATTCTTATTGAATCTCGCATCTCCACTCATCTTCTTCATAGATAAAGTGTACCTCATACTTAGCAGTCTCGCCATTCTCCAATTTCTTGTAAATACGACCTACTGGAGATACCTTTACGGTCTCAATCGTAACGTTAGCCTTCTTTATAACAGGAGCTTTCTCTTTGTCGTCAAGGCCTAGTAGCATCAAGTCATCTAACTTCATGTCTTTGATTTTGCCCATCTTAGCAAGCTTTTTGGTTCCTGCAAAGAGGTTATAAACCTTGAAGTGCTCGCATTGTTTTGCAATTTGATATGGCAATGGTTCAGTATGCTCTGCTTGCTCAATACCAGGTTGTAATGTTGGTTCGTACTCGTCAAAGAGCAATTCAGGTTTTTCAACTGCCTTCTTAGCCTTAGGAGCAGGACGTGCCTCTTTCTTCTTCAGAGCATTGTGCAATTTTTGAGCAGAGATATTGAGAGCTGTGCAACGCATTGTGCGTTTTTGAGCAAGATGTTTAGGATTATGCAATGCTACGTCATCAATTTTCTTGGTTCCATTCATATCCTTAACCACAATACAGAACTCTTGGCCACCTAAAGTAACTCTATACAAATCTACATAACTTGTCCATTGGTGAACCACTACCTCCAATGCGTTCTTATCAATTGCAGCATTGCGCACAAATGGGTCAACAGACATGTAATTGAGACCTAGTTCCTTGGCAGTAGCAATGCGATCGTATGCTTGCACAAGGTCAGGAGTTGCATATTTCTTGATAGCAGACTTTTGGTTAACCACATAAGCCTTGTAGAAATTATGGATAAGATCAATAATCACGCTATCCACATTAGGGTCAAATGTATACTCGCCATATTTATTTTTACCACTTTCTGGGGATACATGACCCTTCATATAGTTGATATCAATTGAATCTTCTGGATAGAAAGGATCTTTCTCCACAATCAATTGCTTACCATCTTTGGTAAGTGCCACCTCTACCCAATAGGTAGGTTTGTTGTACTTATTTTTGATTTCAGAATAAGTAACACATCAAGTGGTAACGGTCTTCTGCTAACAGTTTGACTATTAAATATAAACTTACTTTTATTTTCAATTCTACTTTTTATCATTCGCTTGCAATTTATAGAGGTTTTCACGTGCGGTCACATTGTTGCACTCATAATAACCCACCTTGATAGCTTCAACAATTGGAGTATTAATTTTCTTCTTGTCCTTCAAGAGGTTCTTAACCATATGCTTTGCATAAAGGCGGCACAATTTAGGTTGTTTCTCCTTTTTTGTTTTAGGAGTCTTAACCTTCTTGGGTTCTTTCTCTTTTTTAGGAGCCTCTGGTGCTGGTTTGGGTTGCTCAGTAAATACG
>CALDPN010000094.1 GCA_937911235.1 uncultured Bacteroidales bacterium | reverse complement strand
ATGTCTCCACTTTCTGATACTACAGTAGTGGCTTCATCATCTTCTGGTACTCCACTGTTTGAGCACATTAAGTATATGACTATTACTACTGTGCCTTCTTTATTAATAACTCTAGTTATTTTTGCAGTTATTGGTTTTCTACATGTAGATGAAGGTGGTGTTTGCCCAGAAGAATTATCAGTGAAACTTACCGAGAGATTTTTAATTTCTCCTTGGTTACTTTTAGTGCCTATATTTACTGGTGTTTTAATTGCTAAAAAATTACCTCCTATTGTAACATTATTCTTATCTACAATTGCAGCTATTATTGTGGCAGTTTTCTTCCAAAAAGAAGCTATTTATGAAGTGGCTGGTTCTGAAGATTTATTTAAAGGTGCTACAATGACATTGTTTGGTTCTACAGCACTTGAGTCTGACCACGATTTGCTAGAAGAACTTATCTCTACGGGTGGTATGGGTGGAATGCTTCATACTGTATGGTTGGTAATTTGTGCTATGACTTTTGGTGCATGTATGAAGGCTTGTGGTCTTGTGGATGTGATGACAGAATATTGTAGAAGACTTATCACTAAACGTGGTCCACTTGTAGGTACTACTGTGGCTTCTGGTTTATTCTTAAATATAACAACTGCAGACCAATATTTAAGTATTATCTTAACTTCAAGTTTATTTAAAGAAGTTTATGAAAAGAATGGTTATGAGAATAGATTGCTTAGCCGTTCTCTAGAGGATGGTGCTACTGTAACTTCTCCTCTTGTGCCTTGGAGTACTTGTGGTATGACTCACTCTACCATTTTAGGTGTGTCAACATTTGCTTATTTTCCATATTGTTTCTTCTGTTACTTAAGTCCTATTATTAGTATTTTAATTGCTACTTTAGGTTACAAGATATTTAGAAGAAATGAAAATGGTGAATTTGTTCCAGTAAACAAAACACAAAAGATGATTAACTAGAATACAGAGCATAAAAAAAACTGCTAATCCGTAAAAGGTTTAGCAGTTTTTTGTTGGTTATTGCTTATTAAGCGAATAGTTTATCAATATTTTCTTTATAGAATTCTATTGCTTTATTGCGTTTAACTTTTAGAGTAGGGGTTAGAAGACCATTCTTTTGAGACCATTCGTCTGCTACGATGTCAAATTTCTTGATCTTTTCGTAGTCGCCTAGCTCTACATTATATTTGTTTACTTCTTTTCTAAAGCGAGTAATTACTTCTGGATGTTTAACCAATTCTTCGATGCTATTGAATTCAATTTTGTGAACTTTAGCCCAAGATTTTAGGTATTGTGCATTTGGAGAAATAATTGCTGCTGCAAATTTTTGGTTTTCACCTACAACCATGATATTGTCGATAAATGGAGATTGAGCCATTTTTTCTTCAATTAGGAATGGGTTGATGTATTTACCCATAGATGTTTTGAAGATACTCTTAATACGTCCGGTAATAGAGATGTGGCCGTTTTCATCAATCTTAGCGGTGTCGCCAGTGTGGAACCAACCGTCTGCATCGATAGCTTCAGCTGTTAAATCAGGAGCTTTGAAGTAACCTTTCATGATATTGTGACCACGGCAAAGTAGTTCGTTGTTTTCTGGATCAAGTTTTACTTCGACACCTGGGATAGCACGACCTACAGTACCAATTTTTCTACCTTTTGGAGACCAGTCGTGTACACTGATAACTGGAGAAGTTTCTGTAAGACCGTATCCTTCGAATACTGGCATACCAATTGCGGTGAAGAATGATGCAATTTCTGGACGGATTGCAGAACCACCTGATACGATGATTTCCCATTCGTTACCGATTGCTTCACGCCATTTTTTGTAGATAAGTTTGTCTGCAAGTTTTAGTTTTGCATTGTATGCAGCACTTCTACCTTCGATTTGATATTTTAGAGCTAGGTTTAGAGCCCAATAATAGATAACTTTTTGTGCGTAAGGTAGTTTCTTGCCAGATGCATATAGTTTGTCGTAGATTTTTTCAAGCAAACGAGGCACACATGTCATAATGTTTGGACTGATTTCCTTAATATTGTCTACGATAGTACCCATATTTTCTGCATAGTAGATAGAAATTCCTCTATATTGATATATGTATAGAAGCATTTTTTCGTATGCGTGACACATTGGTAAGAAACTCAACGCTTTGCGTGTTGCTTCTGTAGGGATGTGTTGTAGGGTAAGTACTTGTGTTACAATATTTTTATGTGTGTGCATTACACCTTTTGGAAGACCTGTAGTACCAGATGTGTAGATAATACAGCATACGTCTTCTGGTTTAACAGATGCTTTTGTTTCTTCAATTTTTGCTAGGTCTAGGTTTTCTCTGCCTAGGTCTAGAAGTTGAGAAAGATATTGGTGACGACCACGGTCTACAAATGTGTAAATTCCTTTTAAGCTAGGAACTGTAGGAAGAATGTGTTCTATTTTTCTTAGTAGTTCTTCACCTTCTGTAAATACGTATTTAACTTCTGCATGGTTTAGGATGTAGTTGTAGTCTGCTTCGCTAATAGTAGGGTAGATAGGCACTGTTACTGCACCAATTTGCATGATACCCATGTCTAGAATATTGTATTCTGGACGGTTTGAACTAATGATAGCGATTTTCTCATCTTTTTTTACGCCTAATTTTAATAAGGCTGCACTTACAAGGTTTGCTTTCTCAATATATTCGTCTATTGAATAATTAATCCATTTGCCTTCTCTTTTAAAAGATAGTGCAACTTCTTTATTTGGAAAGTTTTCCTTGTAATGACCTAATAGGTCGAAGAGTCTAGTCATTTCCATATTTATAATTTTTATAACGTGCAAAGATAACTATTATTATTGATATAAATGAAAAAGTTGCACATTTTTTTAATTTTTGTGCAACTTTTTATATCTAAATGTTAATTTCTTAATGCTTCAGCACCTCCAACAATATCGAGTAGTTCGTTAGTAATAACTTCTTGACGTGCTCTGTTATATTTCAGTGTCAGATCACTGATCATCTCTTCCGCATTGCTGGTAGCATTGTCCATAGCCTGCATACGGGCACCATTTTCACTGGCTACTGACTCTACGAGTGCGCCATAGAAAAGGCTGGTTACATATTTTGGAATAACCAAATCCAATGCTTCTTCTGTGTTTGGTTCGAAATTCATCATTACATTGTCATCTACTTCAGCCTCTTCCATACCAGATGTGTCTACAGGAAGTAGTTTAATCAAAGTAGGAACATGAGTTACTGTGTTTTTGAA
>CALDPN010000093.1 GCA_937911235.1 uncultured Bacteroidales bacterium | reverse complement strand
AATATTGGCTAACTACCGAACGTGAAGCTAAAAACTTGATGATTTATGAACGATATTATAATTTTTTATACTCATATTCTCGTGATGCACGTTATAAGTGCAACAAAATAAACCAAAAAGTTATTGACAAGATGCTAGAAAAATACGCAAAAATAAAAGAGTTATTGCCTATTTAAACTAAAGCTAATCTTTTTCTTTTCTCTTCTCTTAGTTTTTCTATATCTGCTAACATAACAGCAGATAATACAAGTTCTGTTATATTTATCCCTGATTGTCTTAGTTGGTCTATTTTCTTAATAGCTTCTTCCCCATAAGCTCTTACTACTAATTCTCGATACATAATACACACCTCATAATTTTAAGTTGATAGCCTATTTGTACATCTATATTCTTTATAAGGATATAGGACAAGTAGGTTATTTTTTTATGTCTTAAAAAAAATAGAGTATTTTTACTCTATGCAAGCGAATTTTATATTGCTAATCTGAAAATATAGTAAGAACATAGGATTGTAAAAAATGAAACAACCAAGTTTATTTACAGGGGTAGAAGGACTAGAAGAATACGACAAGATGGCTCGTAAGGTTAAGAATAAACGAGTACACTATAAGACCACTACTTACACAAAGTTTTATAAAAACGATATAATCGATGGCGAAATAAAAAACAATCACATTCTTACTTGGGGGAAGATGCGCGAGCTACACAAAAGGCTTGCGAATTTCTTCCCTATTTTTTTTAGTAATGTAGAGCCGTCTATTATAGAGGAAGATTATAGGGTTTACGACTTCGGAATAGTTAGGGTATGGGATAATGTCTACTTGCCAGAAACCTATACCCACCAAGGAGCAATATACAAAGGGCAAGAATTTAGAGTTATTGAAGCAGAGATAATCGGGTCTGAAGATTTAAATATACAAGAGAGAATTTATTTACACGAAACATTATTAGAGCTATTAGAAGAAGGCTATAATATCAACCAACTCAACTGGTACATAGAGAGTTTAGTTAATTTATTTAAGCAGGGATGGACTGCAAATTTATTAGTATTAGCGATGTTACAAATGAAAGAGGCAATCAATGGATAAAACAAAAGAAGCAATAAAAGAATGGGTAGATAATTATCTAAAGAAATTGCTAGAGAATATTGAAAAAGAAAAGAAGGAAAAAGAAAACAATGGATAAAGAAAAAGCAGACGAAGAATATCTAAAAATGTTTCTTACAGATGTAGAGAAGCTAAAAGCCGAAAAAGAGAAAGGGGTAAAAGATGGGAATGAAAAGTAATCCTTATGCTATGAAACGAAGTTATTTAGAATTTATAGAGCAAGAACAAAACAAAAAATTTTTAGCTGATGTTCGAGAAACAATAAAGCAACAAAAGTTAAAAGAGTTTCAAAGTTTGTTGAATTATTTTATAGATAACCCTGAAGTTTTACAGATAGATTGGGAAGCAGTAGCGGAAGAAAAAAGAAAAGCTTTTGAGGACATAGAAAAATTTATAAAAGCAAAAGCAGAAGAATATTGCGAAGACGATGAAGAAGACGAGGATTATGACGATAATTGGTATGATTCATATTGGGATGAAAGTGCAAGTTATTGCATACAGCCAGATTAGAGAAAAAGTATAATGAAAATGAGGTAAAGTATGGCAAAAATAACCCCTTGGAATAAAATTAAAGCTGATTACCTTAACGGAGTTACACCAAAGGAATTAGCAAGCAAGTATAAGGTAACGGCAAAACAAATACACGAAAAGGCTTCTAAGGAAAACTGGACGACAGAAAAAGCAAGAATTTGCAAGAATTTGCAAGAAAATGTACAAGAGCGCATTAAAGCATTAACAAACCTTGCATTAGACACACTTTGCGAGGTCATTAAGGCGGATGACAGCAAGTATCAAGATAAAGTATCAGCATCAAAAGCAATTCTTGATGTAAGCGGTCTTAAGAGCCTTAAACAAGAAATTGAAGGTATAGGCGGTATGAATGTAATCATAAACAGAGAGGCTGTACACGTTGAGTCAAACAATTAATTATGATTGGAAATACTCGAGCATATTTGAGCCTGTATTTACTTGGACTAAGCGTTATATTGCTTTATCTGGTGGTCGTGCTTCTGGTAAATCGTGGTTTGTTGCTCACAAGCTATTAGAGGATTTATTATACAAAAAATACGACATCCTTTGCGCTCGTGAACACCAGAATAGTATTGCAGATTCTAACTATAAGCTGTTTGTGAATATTATCAAGAAATACAACTTACCTTATGAAGTGCAGTCAACTAAGATTATAAGCAAGTCAACAGGCGCAACAATAGCCTTTATTGGTCTATCTGATATTACAGCAGATAACATTAAATCATACGAGGATTTCAAGGTTGTATGGTTAGAAGAAGCACAAAAGATTAGTGCAAAGTCTTGGGAAAACCTTAACCCTACTATTCGTACAGAAGGCGCACAAATAATACTCACAATGAACCCAGACTGTCCGCACGAAAAACATCCGATTATGTCGGAGTTGTTAAGCTTATTTAGGGATGAAACACTACACATACACGCTAACTATTATGATAACCCTTTTGTATCTGAAGACATAGTTAAGATGGCAGAGCTTACTAAGAAGCATAAGCCAGATGAATATAAAAAGGTTTGGTTAGGTATTCCTGATGACAGTATGCAAAATACTATTGTTAAAGGGTTTACTAAAGAGAATATACGTCCTCTATTCTATCAACCTCACTTAGATTTACATATCTCTTGCGACTTTAACTATGACCCTATGTGCTGGGTTATGTTCCATAAAACCCAAAACAAAATGTATGTGTTTGATGAGCTTATAGAAGAATGTACCTCTACACAGATATGCGCAAGAAAGATTATTGAGCGTTATCCTAACCATACAGGCGGTATTATAATAAATGGTGATGCAGCAGGAAACCAAAGAAATTGTGCGCATACTAACCCAGATATGACTAACTTTAAGATTATCAAGCGTGAGTTAGAAGCTTATTATGGCAAGCAAGTAGAATTAAAGGTAAGACGTGGAAACCCTCACAAAGTTAAGAGGTTTGAAGCGTTTAACAATATGGTTAAGCGATATGATGGTGAAATATGTTTTTATATTGATGACCGTTGTAAATGGACTATATATAACATAGAAAACGCTAAATACAAAGAAGGTACAAGAGAGGTAGACGAACCGACAGTAAGCGATATTAAAAAAGACCCTAAGAAGAAGTTTTTAATCCACCCTCTTGATGCGGTTTCTTATCCAGCGGAATATTATTGGCAAATTAAGTAAAGGAGAGTTTATTTTATGAAAAATATTTGTGCAAAAAAAGATTTTCCAGAAATTTATACAAATGAAGAATATAAAAATTTTGTAGGTTTAGCTATTCATTGTGTAGCTAAAGATAAAGAAGAAGCAATAAAGATTTTAAAGGAAGCTATAAGACAAGTAGAAAACATTAAAAACGAATAATTGCCCGATTTTAAAAGCCTCATACTAGTTACAGCAATACTAGTATGGGGTAATTATAATGGAAATTAAAACAGAAGTAGTAAACGACTTAAAACAGCTTACAGACAACCAAAAAGAAGAGCTAGCGCAACGCTTAGCTAAAAACTTTTCTAAATGGGATGATGACAGAAACTCACAGATAACAACAGCTAAAGAGATTATGGATGAAGTATACCTTAATCAAGCTAGCAGAAAGAAAGACTCTGACGACTGGAAATCAGATGTTAAGCTAAACGGCTTATATAACATTAAAAGAGCATTAACAGCTTCTCTCTGGCGTGAGATATGGGCTAATCCTGCACAAATGTTTGATGTACGTGGCACTAACGAGCAAACAGAAGAACAAGCAAAGCTACAAAAGGCAGCTATTGTTGACTCATTAAACAAAATGCAGATTGGTAAACAGTTTGATGATGCTATTTCTAATTTATTCGATATTGGCGAGATGATTGCCAAAGTAGACTGGGAACAAAAGAAAAAAATTGTTAAGCGTCAAAAGAAAGATATCGGCTGGGTAATGCAAAACATCGCACGCAGTTTAACTGGTGCTGGATATGTTGCAGCTCCTATGGGTGATGTTGAAGTTCCATTATATGAGAATGCTAGAGTAGAGAGCATTTCTCCGTTTATGTTTGTTTTCGACCATTCTAGATTTAAGCTAAGAAACAAAGAAAGCTGGGATAGTTGTATAAAGATATACAAGCGCTTTGATACTCTTGATAATATCAAGGCTAACAAGGTATATGACGTTAAAGATGAGTGGATTTATAACCTAAACCAAGACAAAGAAAACAAAACCGCTGATAATAAAGAGATTGCAGACCTAAGAGATGAACACCAGCACGGAGATATGTACTCTGTTATGTTTGCACACGGTGATTTTAAGATTAACGGCAAGATTTATAAGAACTATGTGGCAGAAGTGTTAGCAGGTAAATACTTAATCAGGTTTGAAGAAAACCCAATGTATATCAATCCTTTTGTATTCTGTGCGCTAGAGTTTGACCCACTAACAAAACGTGGTATTGCTAAGAAAACACCAGTTACAGATTATGCAAATATTCGTAAAACTGGTCTTGGTGCAATTAACTTACGTGAAGATGATGAACTTATCGAAGTTAAAATTACAGATAATACAGATGACATTTTAATGTTTACAAAATATGGTCAGTGTATCCGTTTCCATGAAACAGATGTAAGAACAACCGGACGTACAACAATGGGTGTTATCGGTATGAACCTTGTATCAGGAGATGAAG
>CALDPN010000092.1 GCA_937911235.1 uncultured Bacteroidales bacterium | reverse complement strand
AGATCTATCTTATCGTAGTTTTCTGCTGTGTAATCGTCTTTGTCAACGTCACCTAAACCAGTATAAACTACTCTGTCAAGGTCAGCGTTAGTATCATCTTTAAGAATCATAACAACTGTTCCTCTTTGCATTCTTTGAATAGCCGTAACGGCTAATTCCTTAAAAACTACATTAAATTTTGGTTGTGTGTTTACCATTTTTTTACTCCTATTTTATTGTTAGTTCTAACTCTTGCATTAGCTCTGTTTCGTCTATTGCTTTTACATATATTTCGAGGTCAAAAGTCATTTGTAAGACTCCCTCAACGATTTTAAACTCTGTGTTTTTTGCTTGAATCTTTGTATCTGCAAATTCAAACAGAGAATAAACCTCACTTAAAGTGTCAGAATATTCCCATAAATCAGTTACCGAGTTATTCTCGGATTCTGCATACTCAATAACGCACATAAGATTAAGCTTGCGCCAATGTTCACTATTTACCGCCTTATCTAGCTTGAAAGACGGAATATAAAAAAACACATAAGGATATTGAACTTTCAATATCTCGTTAAAAAAGAAATTGATGTCATTATCCCTTGTATATATCGCTTTTCTAATAGCGTTTTTTATGTCTATAATTATTGCCATAATTGGATTATGACAGTTTCAAAATCGGGCTATTTTTTCTTAAAAGCTTTTTCGACAGCTTTTTCTAATTGCTGTAAGCAATAATATCTTGCTTCATCTATTGACCTACGACCAATAAATTTTCCCTTATATCTACCAGCTTTTCTTATAAAGCCTTTTGCGTTGGGATATTTGCTTTTAAACTCTGCAATAAAAGCTTTAGTTTTTGCTGATTTATCCATTTTGTCAAAAGGTATAAAGTAATCTTTTTTTACTACATAACCTTCTTCTAAAAAGCTTGCATATTCCATATTATTCTTACATTCTACGCCATAAACCTCTGGCAAGGGTTCTATTGCCTGCGCATTCCAATTTCTTTTATAAGCTCCTGTATCTACTAAAGCTTCTGCATCTGTTAAATTTTTAGCTTCGTTTACAAACTTAATAGCACCCCTTTTAGCTACCTCTTCAAAGATTTTGGGTACATCTTGCTCTAATTCTTTTAATCTTTTTTTATACTCATCAAACAACTTTTACCACCTCGCAATGTGTTTGAGTTGTTAATCTGTATTTATGGCTTTCGCCTGCGCTTAATTCATAAACTTGACCTTGTGCAGTTGTAACAATTATTTTGTCGTTTGATTCAATGGTTATGTTTAAATTAGTGTCAAAATAAAGCGTATAATCTAATAAAACAGTAGCGGTGCTTTGAGTTTGATTAGCTGGGCTTATGCTTTCTACTGATAAATGACAAGGTATATCAATAGCGACAATTTCATCAGTCCAGCCGATAGTTTCGCCTTCTTCTTCAATCTCTACTGGTCTTTCAATTGAGCATATATCATCTCTAAACATTTTTAACCACTCCTACAATTTGTTTAAACGCTTCTAATTTGCCATTATAAAATTGTTTAGCAGTAGAAATATTGTTATTACTACCAAATGAAACAGACATATCGCCTTCACGATAGCTTGAAACATCGCCGTCAAGCCCTAGTAAGTTTCTTTTGTGTAGCTCATTGGCTACAACATCAGCTAAAGGCAATACCATTGCTTCTGGAACGTCAGAGCGATAGCAATAAGCTAAACATTCATTGATTAACGCTTGTATTTGTAGTTCTAGCTTAGGAGTTAGTTCAAATTCTCCTAGAGTTAATATATAATCTTTTATTTTATCGTAATTATCTAGCATTTTTATATCCTTTAGGTTATGGGAAAAGGGGGATTGCTCCCCCTACCCCTTATTCTGCTTTTTCAGCTTTTTTAGCTTTAGGTTTTTCTTCCTCTTTTGGTTCTTCGATAACCATTGGCTCTGGTTTGTGTGGTTTTACTTCCACTTTCTCAAAACCCATATCTTTGAACTTTTGGAGGTCTCTTTCTACGATGTGTTTTGTGATTCCGTCTTTTCTAACTTTAATCATCTAAACCCCCTTAAGCTTTAGTGTGAACGTAGATACCAGCTTTTTTGTTATCAAATACAAATGATTCGTGATATAATCTGTAATCCCATTGGTGAGCATCTTTCTTTTGGTTCACATCAGGTGAGAAGTATTTAAGCATACTTAATTTACCGATGTTTACAGAAG
>CALDPN010000091.1 GCA_937911235.1 uncultured Bacteroidales bacterium | reverse complement strand
ATATTTACTCCTAATCGCTCGTTGAAATCGTTACCACGTTATTCGCATCTATTGAAATACGCACCCCGCCCACCGTGCTAGAGGTTGCATACCCAACGCTCAATGTGCCGTCTGCGGCGGCTTGTACGCCTGCTCCGTCAACCTTTACAGGGCCTAGCACCGTGGTAGATGCAGGGGTATCGGGGGTCAAATACAACTCCGTCGGCGATTTGGTTGCGCTTGAGTATTGCGCTTCCGTAAGTTTGTTTAGAACTAATTGTGCTACATTTGTGTCCGTCGGCATTTTTTATTCTCCTTAATGTAAAGTGTAGGTTTGTGCATACTGTATATTTCCATCCCACCAATAAAGTCCATTTCTTTTAATGTAACTTTGATATAGATTTATTGACCCTGGAAATCTATCGTTGAAAGTTGACTTATCACATCCCAAAGCAAATGTTCTTGCGTTCCCACCATTTACAAGGGCCGAACTTTCCAAAGTCAATTCTTCAATAGTCGTTCCGTTGCTACCAAAGGAAAAATGATATACACCGTTTGTCCGTGAAGCATAGATGTCGTAATTCGTGTTTATGGAATAAGAAGTTGTAAATGTCATTACATTGTCACTTGTTATTTTCCAACGAAATGCGCCACCGTTTTGTGCAATAAAAGAGTTCGCCCCCGAATAAGTGCTTATAACACCCATTATCGGCCTTCCCTGCGTGTTTGTAGGTGTTACATTTAACTTGATTTCAAAATCACTTCCGTCATCTTGGAAAGTTTGCGTGAGTTCAAGATAATCACTAGAAGTGAAATCGCTTGCCACTCCGTCAACAATGGTCGGGTTTCCGACTATGTTATATCTAACATACGGAGCCGTGCGGATTTTTACTCTCTCTGTTCCTAGGTATAACGCCATTGTTACCACTCCCGAATTGTTAAGGCATAGGATATTTTGCTATTGAGCGCAGTTGCTACGGCCTGGTTTTCCACAGGGTTGCTTGAGGATGTGTCAAGTACGCTATCCAAATTCAAGCGTGCATTGGGGATTTTTCCTGTTGTGCCGTCAAGCATAGGATAAGTGTAAACTTGGAATGTGCTTGCAGTTGAGTTTATCCCTGCCCCTAACTGTATGGCATCTTGGGCATTGGCTTCTACGTGTAGCGTTGTGTCGTAACCGTAAGACCCGATTGCGATTGCCCTTGTTGCGGTGGCCTTTGTGTTGTTAGTTGTATTTGTTGCCCCGCCGATAGCAATAGCACCTATTGCGTTCGTTGTCTTTGCGTTCGCCCCGATAGTTACGGCAATTTGCCCTGTTGATGTTTCATATCCTATTCCAACGCCCGCGTAAAAAACAATACCTTTACCAATTTGTGTAGAATAAGTGCTTTGCGCTTGCGCTTGCCAACCTACTGCTACCGCGTCATCAGAAGAAGTGTAACCTACAATAGCGAGCGAATGAGAGGCCGTAGTTCTGTTTACAAGGGCTTTCCCCGCGAGCGTATTGATAGCACCTAGCGCACTTTCTACTGTGGTCTGTGATACGCTTTCCACCGTTATCGGAGTTGCTAGGGTTTTAGGTTGCTTATCGGTTGTTAGCGTGCCGATATTGGTTGTATTTGTGCCGATTTGCGTTACTGCGGTGTCAGTAATACCCGAATTGATAGCCGCCCATTGTGCCGCCGTAAATGACGAGTTGTTGAGCGTATATTCAAATTGCCAGGTTACTGTTCCGCCCGATACCGTTGCTTTGTAGCGGTTATAAGCCGTATTTAAAAGCGACGTGTCTTTGTGGATGTCTTGCGCCCGCAAATTCCACGCCTGTTCTACTATGTCAAATCGGTATAGGTCAAATTTGCTACCATTTACCACCCACGCATAGTCAAAGTTAGTGAGTGAGGTTTTATCGTACGCATTAAGGGCCGCAAATGTGGCCCAATCGCCACCGTTGTCAGTTATCACGCTATTGATAACGAAAGCGTAGTCATTGTTCGTTACTGTGCCCGAGTAACCTTCCAAATCGGCTAAACTTTCAAACGTGCCGATAAAGTTTGCCGTGTTCGTTGAGATAGACGAATTGACGAAATTCTTATCCGCTAATTGGTTTGAAGAACTTGCTTGTGCAGGGATTTTCCCTTCAATGGTGGAAATGTTGCTTGTATTGGTTGCAATTTGTCCGACTTTCGTGCTATCAATACCACTATCTACGGCATCCAGTTGAGCCGTGGAAAGGGTATCTTGTTTAGTGGAAAGGTCTGATAATGTGGCATAACTTTCAAGCGTGGCGGGTTGCACCGCAGTTGCGCCAAGTGCCGCGCCATCTCTAATGGTTGAAAGGTCCGTGATAACATTTTGCTTTGCGTTAAGTGCTTCTTGTAAATCTTCCTGGTCCGCGATGTCTCCGCCGATATATCCCCATTCTGCACGGCCACCACCGCCACCTACGTTGACAACGATTTCGATAGGAGAGTTATGGGACACGTTGCATTGGTAGTCCACATCTTGTTCATCGATTACTTTGTTCGTTACATAGAAAGGAATAGTGTTTGTTACGGTTTTTACGCGCTTTTCACTATCTATGATTTGAATAACGCCGTCAATAGGGCCATAAGCAAATGCGCCTGTAACCGCGTGTGAAAGGTTTACGCTAAATTCCAAGTCGGTTAGTGGGAATGTTTGCGAAAAACCCCCTAAAATGAATTTAGCCGTCATTTCGGATAAATCCAATTCGCTTACAACAGTAACATTGAGAAATCTCTCATTGTTCCAGTCCGTATCGTCGCCTTTGAAAATGTAGATATATTGTTTATCGCAATTACAAGTCATTACGTTTCTCCTTATGAAATATATCCTTTTGCTTCCCAATAAGCACCTACGTTTGCATTGTTGCTGTTAATTAGCGTAAATCCCGTAGTTGCTTTTGTAGATGTTTCTACTAAAGTGTTATCTTGGAAAGTAGTTGTATGTTGTGCCCCGAACGTCACGGTGTAGTTAGTATCGGCAAACGCTTGATGGAATGTAACTGTTTTTCGGTTGTTAGTAGTGCCTGCAACATATCCACCTTGTTCGCACCAGCCGTCGGACCATATTCTGCACCATTCCGTTCCATTGTGATATGTCTCAACTACCGTTATAACTCCGGCCGCATTAAGGTTCGAACCGGCCGCAGAGGTAACATTAGCCAAGGTATTATCCGCCTTGCTGGTAAGGGCTGACTGGAATTGTGCCGCTTGTGCCGTGCTTGCCGCTACCGCCGAGTTGTATGCAAATACCCACGGGAATAAAGTTGTATGCGCCGGGGTTACGGTGTTAGAGTTACCATAAACAGAAGAAGAACGAGAAGCGTCGAATTTCATCAATTTTCCACCACCGTCGCTCTGCATACGCCATGTAGAATCTCCATCTATATAGAAAGCACCAGTAGGTTCAGTTTCAGTTTTACCCACTTCTGTTCCAACTACATTTCCTGTTATATTAGGAACACCCGCATCACTTTGAGTCACGCCGTCATCGGTGTTCGCCATCTTGATGAAGTTGCCTAATTTCGGCAAGCGAATTGTTTTATTCGTATCATCAATGACGTAAAACGGGCATTCTCCGTAAGTCGTTACGGCTGTTTGCCATTCGGCTTCGGTTTTGCAAAGGTCTGTGTGGGCGAGTACCCACGCGTAAAATTGCGGGTACACCTGGTCTGCGCTGGCAATTACTTCCCCTGTAAATAAAGGCAGAGCGCCTTTGTTATCGGTTGCGCTAGAGGACTGGCTGAAGTATACTTCTCCGATTTGTTTTCCGCTACCTCTGGCCCCTGCATATCCCCAGTAAGAACCACCGTTGTCTAGTGTTGGGTCGTGTCCGATATTGTTGTCAATTGTTGAAACGCGCAGTTCTCCGTTCGAGTCCACGACGTACGAGTGTTCGTAGTATGTTTCGGTGGATATCCACTCTGGCACACCGTGTTGCATAATGTACGCCTGCTGGTATGAAAGCAAGTAGTCAAGAGCGTTGCGGTCTTCCAGGGCGGGGGATTTCGTTCCAAGCACCGCCGCGGACCATCCGTCAGCGTACTGGCTTAACCCTTGAATAACATCGGGGTCTTTTGAGTAGTTGGGGGTTCCAGCGGCCAAAGACCCGAATTGTGCAATACCACCCGCTGTGGCGGTTGCGTTTTCGGCAAATAATTTTGCAGATTTTCTAGCTAATTTCGGCATTATGTTCTATCTCCGTAACTTAAGTATTTTCCTTTGAACCCGTCTGTATAGCTTGAGTATCCGTTCGGGTTGTCATTTAGGCCGTCGTACCCATAGTACCCATAAATTGCGAGCAAGTCTGGGACTACGTTGATGTTATATCCTACTCCCATTGGTAGGGGCAGAAGTTCTTCGGCTATGATTACGTTTACTAAATCGTTGAAAAGAGTGCTCAATTGGTATTCATATACCATTGTTCTGGGGTCGAATAACCGTATGTCGTTTGGGAACAGTTCGTACAGCGCCGTTCGTATTTGTGAGGTGCTTGAGAAGTTTGTGTTCTGTACGAGCTTGAGCTTTAGGAGGATTCTGTACTGGTCATCGGTTAAAATGTTTGTGTCCGAGGACCCGATGTTTACCTTTACCTGTCTGCCTAGCCCTATGTATTTCCCCAGGGTGTCGAGTTGCTTGCCTTCGGCGGTGTCGAGGTTAAAACCGTTGACGAGGTCAAGCAGAGAGCCACTCCCGTAGAGCTCTTTTATGAGCGCTTGGATAGTGGCCCTCGCTTTGGGCTGGGTTTTGTATTGCAGAATAAGCAGGTCTGCGTAATAGTTTTGAAATTCTTGACTCGTAGCCATTACGACTCTCCTACAATAGTTATGCTGGCTGTCGTAAGATAAAAGTATTTATCTTTGGTTGAGGGCGTTTCTACAGCGCCCCAGGTGCTGTTATCCGTTGAGATTTCGCACGTTACTGCTACATTGTCCTGAATTGACTTAATATAGCAAATTATCGACGAGCTGTCAACAGTTTGATTCGGCCCGAAGTTGAAATGGTTTACGATGCTTTCTTTCAGTGCATCGGTGTCGATTACTTGCCCTCCCAGCGGGGTTATATCTATGGTTGCGTATAGGAGTTCTTGGGTGGGGCGGTCAAAGTAGTACGTTGCGGTTGACCCGTCAGATTGCGGTACGGCCACCGAGGTGCTACCTTTCATCCCTACGCCCCCTGGGACTTTGTTGTCCATTACGGCCCCGATTTCGGAATTGTCCCCACCACGGACCACTACCCAGATAGAGTGCCCTGGTATGCCGTCTGCATCCGTTGAGCTTCCGCGGTTCTGGTACACGTTTGCGCTGGTCACATCCTCAATGTTGAGGAGCGCGGCCAGTAGTCCGTCTGTGTAGCCCTGGTTAGAGATGGACACGCTTTGTTTCCGTCTTTCACGCAGTTCCGCATCGGTTTCTTCGTTGACACCTTGAGCGAGTGCCCCTCCTGGGTTATTTACGGAGGTCACTCCCAGTATAATCGTTACGGGGGTTGTAATGGTGTTTGGCAGGACTTCTACGTTCCCCACGTTGAGTGCGCGGAAGATTAGTTGCGAGGTCCCTGTATTGATGGAGGATGTTGCCGACAGAACGAACAGGTTTCCTTCGTTGTCCGATATGGTGTAGGCTTGTTCGGGGGCCACGTCATCCAACCCGTCAAGGGTTACGGACCTGTCAGCCGTGACATCTATGGTCACATAGGTGTATGTCCCTCCTTTGCGTTGGATCCCGTTTATGGCACATCTCTGGTCCAGTACGGCCCCAATGGCCTGGTCTGGGTCAAAGGATGCGTACACATTGCTTAATTGTTCGTAGAAATCTTCCAGGGCTTGGGCGAAGATATTGATGATTTGCCCGTCTGGTGAGTTGCTTTCTACGTTAATATCGGCCCCGTAGATTTCTTGAAAGCTTTCTGTAAGGTTGTCTACAAGTTCGTTCTGTGTGATTACTTGCAGTCCGTTTCCGTCAAAACTGTTAGGCATTTAATACCTCCACCGTATCGGTTATAATTTCTCCGTTTGCAAATTCCACGCTCAATGTGATGGCAAATTTGCGGTTTGTGAGATGACTTTGCATCTCTACTATTCTTTTTACGTTTGAACTTCTCAAAACGACCCTTTGGATGCTGGCCAGCAGGGATTTCTGGTCCTTTCCACCGAGCAGGTTCCACCAATCTATCCCCGCTTCGGCATCGAAGAAGCAGTCCCCGAGGAACGAAAGGAGTCTGGTCTTTATGTTCATCATGAGGGCATCGGTGTCGCGTAAGTAGCTGTTTCTGCCCTTTCCGAACACCCAGTCCCCGCTTGCATCTACGTTTCTAAATCTCATACTACTCCTCCCGTATTGCTACCACCCGAAGTGACTCCGCTGTGTACGTGCATATCGCCCACGTCTTTCCCGTTGACCGAGAACGTGCCTACAACGGCCACGTTGCCCGTAAGGGTTATGTTCGCACCACTTACTTCTACTGTTGTAAAAGTGTCAACAGGTGCAATTGATTATGTACCAGTTGCTCAAGTTACAAAC
>CALDPN010000090.1 GCA_937911235.1 uncultured Bacteroidales bacterium | reverse complement strand
CTTCAATCCCTTTAACAGAAAGACCTTCCAATACAGGATTTACATCAAAGATATTTAGATTTGAAAATATACCTGCTCTCGATAATTTCGTAGGTGAGCAAGTTCAATTCGTATTAGACAGCAATGCTTCTGAGAAGACTAAGGTTGAAGCACTTACAAGTATGGTTAAGACATATAACAGTGCTCGTACGACTATGGCTGTTGGTGCTCTTGCGAAAAGAAGTAAGGGCTACACAAAAGAATTATTGAACAACTGGGTAACTCAATTGCAAAAAGATTTAAATGACCCAACTGTAGACTGGTCTACATATTCGCTAACCACTAATATTGGTGGCAATAATTTTGAATTAGTGAGACCAGGCATCTTGGCTCAGTGTCCGATATTGGGCAACCCAGCGGAGGCAGGAAGAAACTACTACCTAGAAGCACTGCCTACTCTTGAAAAATTAAAAGATAAGATATCTAACGGCTCTATGCAAGACTTGTTGCCAATGTTAGATAAATCATATTTTGACACAACCACTGCTATCGCAGAAAGTATTTCAGCATCTAACCTTATCAAAGGTGATGCTATTAACGGCTACAGCATAAATGAAGAAACAGTAGTGGCTATAGCAGACCAGATTAAAAGTTTGTCGCTTACCTCATCATTCTATGGAGCACAGAATGAACCTATCTCTGGTGCAATTATAGATAACTTCGTTAAGAATATTCATAACAAAGAAAAAGGTTTCACAACAGGTTATGAAACTTTGATGGGAGCTAAGGCTTTGTCGAAAGCATTTATGTTGGCTGACCGTACCCTAGACATTGCAGAGTATGCACGTACACATCAAGGCCCTGCTGGTGGATTGCTTATGACTTCTATTGTCTGCGTAGACAACGAGAACGACCCAGATGTTGCTGAGTTGGAAAACATTTTGAAGTTGCAAGTAACAGACCCAGAAAAGATACAGGCTTACAGAAGCAGGATGGAAGCAGACGGGCTTGATAAGAAGAACGGTATCAAGGACGAATTACTTGACGTGCTGGCAGACAAACACATTCCGAATGCGCATGCTAACTGGTGGTCTCACTTGAGCGATGCTACCTTACTTTTAACTGCGTCAAAGAACGGAAACGCAAAAGATTATAGAGCGAAATTAGGCCAGTTCCTAGACACTCAATATTATAATTTAGGCAGAGGACATAAAGTACAATCTGCTTTCTTCAAGCACTCACCACAAATGAAAGTGTATGCAGGTGAAGGCGGAGAGCAAAGACTTACAAGAGATATTGACGAACACAACCGTCAACTTGAAATCCTTGCTAAGAAATTAAATATCCCAAGTTCTCGCTATAAGAAATGGACATGGTACTCTGATGATACCAATAAGTGTATCAGATTGACTGATGACGCTATGGGCTTCTACACACAAAGCAACGATGGTGGTGAAGCATTCGCAGGTATTCTATATAATACAGAAGAAACTAAGAACATCAATCCTAAGACCAGAGCGACTCTTTTCGCTGTAGGCATGGGAGCACATCTCCTTGCCGTTGATACAGCAACCAGAACATCTGTGGGAAATAAAGATATTCAAATCACCCCTGCGCAAACTCCAGATAACGTAGATGTTCCAGCAGGCAGAACAATACATAAAGTAAAAGACTTATACACAGATGCTAACCGCGAAATACAAAAAGACGCGCTGATGTTACGCAGAACTTTGAACAACCCTGCCACTTTTGCAGAGCTTTGTAAAAAGAGTGAAGAGTACGGAAAACGTGGTGCTGTTCAAACATATACTACAAAGAACCCTACTTTGAACTTCTTGTTCTCACCAAATACTGATGCGCGTTACACTGCTCCAGCAGGACAAGCATCTATTGAACAGCTTCGCAGCGAAGGCGCAACAGGCTTTGCAGCACCTATCGACTATGCATCTTTGATACAAGCAGAAGATACTCACGTAGGTAAAATTAAGCAAAGCGACATCTCCATTCCTGTAAGTTTGGCTGCTGTGGGCGAAGAAGGATACATTGATATTTATAACGTATCTTCAGCAGGTGGCTACAATATCGATGAGGCTTACGTTCCAGGCGTTACAATGTCTGTAGAATATGATGGCCCGACAGGCATGGCGGCTCCTGTGATGTCTCGTGCACAAGCACCGAAGGCAACAGGCGCAAAAGCTACTCCAGAAGAAATTGACCAGTTAATTAACCAAGCGGCCGATGTCTGGGGAGTAGATAGAAAGCTCGCTCGTGCTTTGGTTAAACAAGAATCTGGTGGTCAGCAACACGTTAAATCGCATGCAGGAGCTATCGGCTTAGGACAACTAATGCCTGCCACTGCACAGTCACTTGGCGTAACTGACCCTACTGACGCTGCTCAAAATCTTTGGGGCGCTATGAAGTATTTGAGCCAGCAATTAAAACAATTTGGTGGTGATGTTCCTCTTGCTTTAGCAGCATACAACGCAGGCCCTGGGGCTGTAGCAAAAGCAAAAGGTATTCCGAATATCAAGGAAACTAAGAACTACGTTAATTCTATCTGTGGTGCTTTGGGCATTGACCCGAACAATAAAACATACCCAGTCACTATGGGCATCAACAATAGTAAGATTAAATTCCTAGATGCAGACACAGGCATGCTCAGCGCAAAAGGAATGAATGACTTTGTTTATCTATTCAACAACTCTGACACATATAAAAATAAAGTAGCAAACGTAGTAACAAATAGACCAGAGCTTACTGAAAACAAACCAGAATATGTAGACTTCAAAAAATATAGAGATATGAAAAACGCTGACGGAAAACCTCTATTCGTTAAAGGTGAATACGACGGTTTCAAAATAAATCTAAAACGTGATAACGCAGACGGTTTGAATCTGATGCAGAGGTTGCGCAGGCATTTATTTTGCAGTTGTACGGTAAGGCGAAGGCTCCCTTGTGTAAAGGGAGCCTTTGGTGCGATGCAAAACAGCAAGGTATG
>CALDPN010000089.1 GCA_937911235.1 uncultured Bacteroidales bacterium | reverse complement strand
CACCCATCGTTCTGTCTACATACATGTGAATTTTATATACACGCAACTTTGACATTTTAGTGCTTAACTGTCGGTCTTGGAAATCTCTTTCGAGTGTTTCGAAATACGCATCGTAAGGCAAGCCCACAATTACATCTTTACATTCCACAGGAAGCACTATACGCCCAAGCTCGACTTTGAAATCTCCTAAGTAGGACCCTTCATCC
The DNA here is from genome assembly GCA_937911235.1 of uncultured Bacteroidales bacterium. GTDB lineage: Bacteria > Bacteroidota > Bacteroidia > Bacteroidales > Paludibacteraceae > Enterocola. The sequence continues at coordinate 4,885 of CALDPN010000089.1, read as the reverse complement.
ATCACTCGTACTGTCTGTTCTTCTAAGAAATCTAAACCATCTATAATATTAAAGGTGCCTGAGCTGGTCATATGTACAGAACAATCTAAGAAGGCTGCTTCCTTATGCTTGATGTCTCGAATAAAATTACGAGAAAGTAGTTCCAAGTAACGTCTGGTAACTCCGCCTACTTCTCTTTCAACAGCGAACATTACCATGTCTTGCCCGTTATCATTCGAAGGCAATACTGCTAAGTCAATAACCTTAACATTTCTTCCTGCCAGAGCGCTCTTAGACCAGCCAATTACGTCTTGTGATTTATCATAAGTTAGGGTAAGTAGTGTACCGTCTTCTTTTAGGCACCAATAAGTATTGTTCGGTTCTTTCTGGAATACAACTTTCTTGATACCACCTGTAGTTAATCCTTCTGCTAAGATTGTTAACTCTGGGCCGACAAATGCGTCTTGGTTGTAATCGTATGACAATGACCTAAGTGTGCGTTGTAAGCGCTGAATAAATACGATGTTATCGTCATTTACTATCGGTTCAGAGTTATGACAACCGTATGACGATTCTCTGGCAGTTACTACGTCGGCTGGAGTAACCGCTGTACCTGCCGAATACATACGGAGTTCTCCTAATTCGGTACCGATTAGTAATGATTTAACTGACTTCAACCAGAATATATCTGAAACTTTATCTGTTGAAATATCATAATATATTGAGTTCGTATCTGAAATTTCGCCTTCATAGTCAGATGGAGCGTAATTAGAGTAAGCAAAAGAATTGGATGTCCATATCCAAGGTTTGTCGGTCAAGCCAGACCATGTAAGTCTTTGCTGGTGGATAGTAACCTTTGTCGGATACGTAACAGGATAATCTGGGCTACTTGTCCCTGTGTGCCACACACCAAGCCTCCACTCAGATGTTGCAGCTGTCATCCAGTTATTATCTTCTTCGTCTACTTTGTTTCTGTAACTCCATTCCACTTCGATAGAAGTACCTACTTTTTTAATTTTATCTTTAGTATAATTTCCGTATGTTGTGTCGGAAAATTCTATATACATCATACCCTGTGCAATATCGTCAGCTGTTACATATGAAGGTTTACCTGTAGTGTTTGTAGCATAATCAGAACAGCGTACAGCAACAGTACCTATAGCCTTGGTACATGCTGCTTCTGCATATACTGTGTCCCCTGTTGCAGGATTATCATTTTTAAAATAAGTAGCTTGAGTTACCCTATCCCATTTCCATATACCTGTCAATGGAGTACCGTCTGATACATACCACTTGTTGCCTACTTTTATTTTAGGAGTAGACTCAAAGTTAATATCTTGTACAGTGGTCTCTGCTTTGATTGTTTTCGCTCTGTTTTTATAAACAGTTGCTGACTTAGCAGGTAATTCCGCTGTGGTATATAAGCTGGCATCAACCATGCTCCACGCGTATTTACCGATATTTTTTATTTTTCCGTAGCTCCATTTATCCTCATACACATAAGTGTTCTCATTATATCGTGGAGTACAAATTCTAATCCAGCGACCTATATCTTGTTTATCCAGCGAGAATCCAGACAAAGCTACAGACGACTTATCTGTATTTTTATCTGTAATTTGCATTTTACGCTGGGTGTTATAGTTTTTGTCTAGGTAAGGCCCATCCTCTGGAGCAAACATATCTAGTTTCCAGTTATTATTAGCATATCTTGCTAATGTATATGGCGGAGTCACTCTATCTGCAAAGGCAAGATATATCATATCTAAGGATTGTACATATGATATTTTATCAAGTTGTTCCGCACCAAATGGAGTTTCTATCTCATACTGAATAGCCTTCCTGTAAAATACTTTTCCATAGCAAGTAATAAAAGGAGAAGTAAAAGTAGTTGTAGTGAAAGTTAAGGCGATGTAATCACCTTCTTGTACGTCACCTGTTATCTCTAGGTCATATCGCTCTGAATAAATATCTACTATTTCAGAGTCTAATGAAGAGTACCACTGTAAGTCTCTGATAGATATTACATCACAGCCTCTATCATCTAAAGTATACCATGCCCCAGAGTCTGCTCGAGCTGTACCATTGTACATATCTGTCCAGCTCAAATAATCAGAGTTAACTGTTGTGAATGTCACAGTAGTAACATCTGGAGCAGAAGTGAAAGTAGACATTTTTAATAAGTATAGTTTACCATCCGCAATACCGTGAGCTCCAGAAGTAATGTCTCCGTCTACGTGTGTCCAATTTCTAGTATCATCTACTACATATTCAGTGTTGCCATATAGCATGTAGAGCACACCATTGCATACCCCTAGCGAAGGTTTCCCTGCTGTAGAACTTACTGTAGATGCTCCTGTTATATTCGTGTACATTGCTTGATAGCCTATACGTGTCGCAGTTGTTCCTAGCAATCCCCATGGTTGTTGTCCTAGGAAACCGTACGCATATTTTTTTGCAGCAGAATTAGTATCACTGCTGCCTACAGTTTTATTCCAGTAAGAAGAAGTGCCTACACGCGTAATCACTGGTACTCCTGTACTACAGTTAATAGCATATAGTGCTGTTCCGCATACCGCATAGTGATAGACAGTAGCTGTGTCATCTCCTCCTCCGCCAACATGAGTCCAATTAGATGTAGAGATATCTGCACCTATTTCAAAGGCTTCTCCTTTGCTGATAGCATAAAGTCTGCCTTCTCTGATAGCATATGTGTGTTGATTATAACTTCCTGTACTATGGTCTGAAATCTGAGTCCAGCCCTCTTCTGTTCCTATTTGCGTAACTTTGCCAGCGCTGGCTATGTAATAGAGCTTTCCATTTCTAATACCATATAGAGGTCCTGCTGTTGTCCAGCCTGTTGTCCAACCATCTACTTGGGTCGTAGACGACTGCGAAATATCGAAGAGTCGTCCATCTATCGCTCTGTACTTCATACCAGTGCCTGTTGGCTTTTCATAGGCCCTTCTATATTTCCACATGGCAGTTATGGTCTCGTTCTCTTTACCTTCTGTGTCAAAAGTAGCGCTAAAGTGTTGTCTTACGTTTAGTGCTGGGTTGCTACATTGCGCATGCTGTGTAGTCTTATGCGCAGTAGTAGTGCCTATTTCATCAACCATTCCTCGTCTGTTGGTGCACTCCGCATCTCGATAGACGCTGTCTAGCCATTCTAATCCTTCGCCATAATCATTATTAGTATATGCTACATCATCATCAGTAGCTATCCAAGAATATCCTGGCGCAGCAATAGGTCCAAATTCTGTACCATCAAAAGTATAGAAACGTATTTTATTAGCCAAAAATTCAAGCAATACGGATTGCTTGACACTAAAAATGAAAGGTAAGAAAAATACCTTTTCGTTTGGATTATTCAAGTCCCAAATAAATTGAGTGCCTGTTCTTTTCTCCATCGGGCCATAGCGAGAACAGATGAAATTAAGAGCATCTGCTACCCCACCATTGAATTGCTTGAGGTCGTCTCTTGAATATAACTTAGGGGATAAAATACCGTGGTTAAATATATTCTGTTTATCAACTATCTTGACCATTTATCCTCCTAATCTAATTCGTCAGACATATCAACTCGCAGGTAGCGGTCACTGTGACCGTAGCGAATACCGATAACTTCTCCCTCTGGTCGATGTATATTTCTTTCACGGGCATTGAGAGACTTGGCACTACGTATTTTCTGTTTAGCTGTCTTAGCCATATAGTCTGCCAAATTTACAGATGCAGGTAAGCAATACGCGAGTTCTGCTGCTAACTGAGCAATATATGCAGAAGCCAATGCTGAGTCAAATTTAGCAGGGTCTATATCTGCTGTGTATTTAATGTATACTTCTGGTGAATTACATAAAATACGATTATCATCTTTATCAAATAAAGACTCTCTAGGCCCACGGTTATAGTTATAGTAATCGTCCAAATCAATATACGACTTGCCTCCGTCTACAGAAATCTGCACAATACGCAAACATTCTGGGTCAGACGGAAGCTCGTAAACGTAATCCCAGCCCGTATAGTTATCTTCCATTGCAACTTGGGCTAGCTTAGCAGTAACTCTAGCACAATTCCAATCATTACTTCTCAAAAGTTCTCTGCGAACAATATCGACTTTATGTTTAACTGCTACTACTGTAGGTGACATATAATCTGCATCATCAATAGATACGATAGGTTCTTGACCTATTGATATCAATGCTGAGTTCACTAAGTCAATTTGAGAAGGTGCTGTCATAGTTATTTACCTGCCTTTTGTAAATTCTTTTCTATAACGGAAACCATTTGAACTGTTTTAGCAGTCTTGTCCACTTTAGTACAGATGAACTCATAGAAACAAACTAATTCGTCTTTTTCATATCTGAAAATTCTTAGAGTGTCACCGACTTTGAAAAATGTATATAAAGGATTAAAGAATGTAGGTTCCTTGATATCAAAGTGGGTTTCTGCTTTTGCTCCATAGTTATAAATGCAGTGGTCTGCACTTGTGCTAGGGATTGTTGAAATAAGTTTCGCGTTAATTAACTTCGTACTGGTAGTTTTGTTCTCAACAACTGTTGTCATGTGTCCTCCTTCTTACACAATAATCTGGGAAAGGCGGGGAGGATTTCCTCCCCAAGAACCAACCCAGTAAATATCACTATGCACCTAGTGTTGCTACTTTAGTTGTGATAGTTTTAGCTTTTACATCAACTGCTGTGATAAGTAATGCGCCAAAAGTACCGCCTGCGTTAACAAACACGATGTCACCTACTTTTACTGAACCAACTAATTGAGCGTGATTGAAGTATTCAGCTGCTTTAATGTTAGCCCAAGTATCAGCTTTTGCTGGTGATTTTTCAAGGGACTGATAATTGTGGTCACTGAAGCCGAAAAACGGCAGACTTTGCCCGGTCTGCCAGCGGGTGTG
>CALDPN010000088.1 GCA_937911235.1 uncultured Bacteroidales bacterium | reverse complement strand
GATAGTTTTTGAAGACGGAGGGGTTTTCCTCGCGTAGTACGGTTTATTGCAATACGATAGGTTAAGAACCCCCTCCGAACTTTTTTTTAGAAAAAAAGTTCTCGTCCCTCTTCAAGAGGGACAGTGTTTTTAGTATGTTTATGTCCAACAACATTACACTTAGGTAATATTTTTGATAATCATTATCTTTTTTTGCCGGGCAACAAACTTTTCTTTCCTGTCGTCTGTTTCTTATACTATACTTTTAAAACTTACAGTTGAATTATGGGAAAGGAGAGTATTCAGATTTTGAAGAAGCGCATTGATGTGCCGCGTTTGCTTGCGAGCCTCAATGCTGCTTTGAGTGAGGAGTGGCTTGCCTATTATCAGTATTGGATAGGAGGACTCATTGTAGAGGGCGCCATGCGTGCCGATCTTCAGAAAGAGGTTGAGGAGCATGCTCAAGAGGAGTTCAACCACGCAAAGATGCTCGCCGAGAGAATAATTCAACTCGAAGGCACTCCGGTGCTCGACCCCGCACAATGGGTAACCCTCGCCCGATGCAAATATGCTGTCCCCATGCAGAATGACGTGCTTAACATTCTGAAACAGAACATCACGATGAAGATCTAGAATGGTTTTTAGATTCACTTAGTATTCAAATGGAAGGTGAAATAGACGAGGTGAATGTGGGTGGTGTGCGCACTACTAGAGATTCAAAACTCTCTGTAGGTCAAGTGCAACAAATTACAGTAGGTGAGCTATGTAGAGCGGCTTGTTGCAATTTGTCTGAAAGTTTTGAAACGAATGCTTCTGTGGATGTAAATAGCACAGATGCTGCAACTGGTGCAAAACAGATAAAATTGTTGGGACTTTCTGGCACTTATGTGCAAATGCTAACAGAAAATATGCCAAACTTTAGTGGCTTGGCTTCTATTTATGGACTTGGATATGTGCCAGGTACTTGGCTAGATGCTATTTCTATTTCTAAAGGTACTTCTTCTGTGTCGAGTGGTGCAGAGGGTATTGCAGGTCAAATTAGTATTGACTATAAAAAGCCTCAAACTGCTCCTAAGTTTTCTGTGAACTTTATGGCTAATACATCTTCTAGAATGGAGCTTAACTTGGATGCAGCATGGAAAATAAACGACCATCTTTCTACAATGGTGCTTGCTCATGTGGCAAACGAAACTATTAAAAAGGAAGATGCAAATAAAGATACATTCCTTGATGGTCCACTTATGGAAGAATATCATTTAATGAATAGATGGAATTATGATTCTCATGAGTATAAAGGTCAGTGGGGTGTGAATGCTCTTTATGAAAAACGTACAGCAGGACAATTACCTGATGATGTGGCAAATGCGTATCAAATAGGAATTGACGCTATTCGTGCAGAGGCGTTTTCTAAAAATGCTTGGGAAACAGACCACGAAAAAGAGGGATCTTTGGCATTTATTTTCCAAGGTATTTATCATAAACACGATAGTTTTTATGGCAAGAAAACATACAATGCTCAACAAGGCAATCTTTATGGAAATTTGATTTATCTTTCAAATCTTACCGAAGATAGCCATATGCACAATATGAAGGCTGGTTTGGGTGTGACAGCAGATTTTCTTGATGAAATTATTTTAGGAAATCCTGTGAAAACCACAAATGTAGTGCCTGGTGCTTTTGTGGAGTATACACTAAATGTGGATGATAAATATGTGCTACTTGCTGGAATAAGAGCAGATTATAGTACAAAATTTGGCTTTTATTACACTCCAAGATTACACTTTAAATATATGCCAATAGAAGAACTTGTGGTAAGGGTATCGGCAGGTAAAGGTTATAGAACTCCTTATATTTATGCAGAAAATAATAACCTTATGGCATCGTCTCGTGAGTTTGTTGTAGCAGATGATTTACGTTTGGAAGATGCTTGGAATACTGGTATTAGCATTCAAGGTGATATTCCTATTGGTAATAGAACATTGAGTTTGAAAGGTGATTATTATTATACTCACTTTATGAACCAAATTGTGGCTGATATGGATGCTGATCCACACAAAATTCTTTTCTATAACTCAAATGGAGCATTAAACTATTCTCATAATGCTCAAATAGAGGCTACAATGGAAGCGTTTACCGGTTTTACAATTACAGCTGCCTATAAATATAGCAATGTGATGAACACAACTGGTGGTGTGCTTAGAGAAAAGGCTCTGCTTTCTGCTCACAAGGGCTTAGTAACAGCTTCTTACAAACTAGCTAAATATGATTGGCAGTTTGACGTTACCTGGCAAATAAATGGTGGTGGACGTATGCCACTTGCAGATGAAGAAAATCCTCTTTGGGAAAATTATTATGAGCCACATCATATGTTACTTGCACAAATTACCAAAAATATCAACAATTGGTCTCTTTATGCAGGTGCAGAAAATATGACAAATCATACTCAAAAAAATCCTATCATCTCTGCTTCAGACCCTTGGTCTAACGACTTTGATGCTACAATGATTTATGCACCAGTGTCGGGGTGGAAGGTATATATGGGCGTGACGTATACGTTGGAGTAAAAAATGACGCACTAGTGCGTCATTTTTTATTGTATTGTTATCTCTAGTCCGTCGTGGGCGAGGTGTTGGCCGAAGGGTAGTTCTTTTGATACTTCCTCATGGCGGCCGAGGCTATGGCAGATGTGAGTGAAGTAGGTTTGTTTGGCATTTACTTTGCGGGCAAAGTCTTGTGCTTGCTCTAGGCTGAAATGCGAAAAGTGTGGGGTAATTCTCAGTGCATCTACTATAAGCACATCAAGACCTTGTAATTTGCCTATTTCTTCTTCTTTAATACTAGAAATATCTGTGATATATGCAAAATTTCCTATTCTAAAGCCTAATATTGGTAATGAGGCGTGCATATATCTAATAGGTATTATTTCTATATCTTCTAGTAGAAATGGTTTTTCTGTGATTTCGTGAAGTGTAAGTTTTGGAATGCCCGGATATTTTACCTCTGCAAAACAGTATGGGAAATTTCTACGCACTGTGCTACAATTTTTTTCTTCGGCATAAATATGAACGTCGCCGTATGGGCGTAAGTCGCCTATACCGTATGTGTGGTCGTAGTGTTCGTGAGTAAGAAGAATGTAATCTATCTTTTCTATATTGTATTTTAATGCCTGTGTTCTAAAGTCTGGTCCACAGTCTATTAAAATAGTTTTGTCATTTATTTCTACAAGCACAGAAGCTCTTAGACGTTTGTCTTTTTGATCTGAAGAAAGGCAAACATCGCATTTACATCTTACTTCTGGAACTCCGCCAGATGTGCCTGAGCCTAAAATGGTAATTCGCATAACTCTTCTGGTATATTCATTCTTATTCTCCATAGGTCTGGGTAAAGGTTGTTGCATCTGTTGCCTATGTTTTTTACCCAACCTAGGTTTATTCCTTCGTATTTTAATAAAATGTAGCCAATAGGGGCGTTTGGAAGTGAGATGCTCTCGCATTTTAAAAAGTGTAGGGCAGTGGCTCTATCTACATTTTCTATGTCCCAATTATTCTCGTTAATATCCTTGCATAGAGCAAGTTGTGTGTCTGGGATAAATTGTATTTTCTTTTTGTTTTCAACCTTTTCTCCTAGTTTAACACCCATCTTTAGTACTCTGAGTTTGCTTGCAAGGTGAGTGATTTCTGCTTCAAATGTGCGTGGAATAGCAAATATTTCTGTGCCTTTTTCTATTATAGCCCAGTTTTCTGCATTCTCAAGTAGGTCTTGATATTCGCTGTTTTTACTTGGTTTTGATTTTAAATTTTTAAAGTTTGGAGCTGCTGAGATTTTTCTCATTGAAGCAATAAAGAAACCTTCACTGCGGTCTGTGTGGAAGTAGAAGTGTCTGCTTTCAAGTAGTTCTGCGCCAAGTTCACTACATATCCACTGTACATTTTCTTCGTTTTCTTTTCTGTTGAATGTGCAAGTGCTAAAAATGAAAATACCATCTTCTTTTAGTGCGTCCCATACGTCTGAAACAATATCGCGAGCACGTGCAGCGCAGTGGTCAACAGCCTCAAGCGACCAATCTTTTACTGCTTGTTCGTCTTTTCTAAACATTCCCTCGCCAGAGCATGGCACATCTGCAACTATTATATCTGCAAAAGCACCTAGTTTGCCAAAATCTGAAGCACTATTGTTGCATACCATCACTTCAGATCGTCCCCATTTACACATATTCTCGTGCAGAATATGTGCTCTGTTTGGCATGGCTTCGTTGCAAATAAGTAGGCTGTCTTTGGTAATAAGGTTTGCAAGGTGTGTAGATTTACCTCCTGGGGCAGCGCAAAGGTCTATTACAATTTGTCCATTTTTTATGTGTTCTGAGATAACTTTTTCTAAATACATAGAGCCAGCCTCTTGCACATAATATGCGCCTGCATGAAATCTAGGGTCGAGGGTAAAAAGTGGACGAGATTTAATATAATACCCACTGCTGCAATAAGTTATCTTGTCGTCAGAAGGTACTAAATCAATCTTATTGTTTACTCTTACACTAACAGGAATTTCGTTTTCCAATGCCTTTAAAAAGGCTTCCCACTCGTTAGGTAAAATCTCTTTTATTATGTTTTTAAAGTCTTCGATAATATTTTTAATTTTTTTTACAAAAGTAATGATTTTTTTGTATATCTTTACAAGATAATTAAAATCTTATATTATTAATCATAGGATTTATGTCTAATAAAGCATTAAATTTTATTACACAGCTAACACGAGATTTAGTAAACTTGTTAGTGTCATTCTTTTTGGTTATTTGGATAGCTCCACTTCATACTCAAGAACCTATTGAGAAATATTTTCTGCCATACCTAGGTTTCACTTTTGCTTGGATATTGGTAGCAATTATTATGGGGCGCTATAAAGTGCCAATTAAAGACCAAGGTTATATTCCTTCAGTAAACAAAGCGTTCAACACTACTGTGCTTGTTTATGCCATTACATTTTCTATTATCTATTTTACACAAGTTAATTATTCAGTCTTGGTGTTTTTGATAATTAGTTTGTGTATTTTTGGGTGTATTTTCATTGTGCAAAGTTTATATTTTGCAATTCTTTATGCTTCAGACCCAGAAGATGATGTTACTCCAATAGAAAAACGTGAACCAAAATCTTTGGTAACAAAACCAGAAGTGATTTCTGACGATGCTTATAAAAGCAGAAAAGAGGCAATGGTGAAATGGATGGGCGAGCGTGCTTTTGAGTTTATGGAAGAAAAAGTGGGTATAAATATGAATACCACAAAAGTGCTTGCTACTACCGAAATTTTCAATATAGAAGAAACTACTCCTTATAAATACGATACAATTATAAATGTTCGTAGTTTGAATAATATTAGAGGCATTAATAAAATGTTCTCTGCTATAAATGAAAAACTTCCAGATAATGGTATTTATATTGGTTGTTTTAAACAAAAAAGTGTTACCAAAAAAGAAATTCTTAGCAAATATCCAAAAGGTATCAATTGGATTGTTTATACTTTCTATTATATTGTAAAACGTATTATTCCTAAACTGTTTATTACCAAACGTTTATATTATGATATAACAAAAGGTAAAAAAAGAGTTTTGTCTAAAACAGAGGTTTATGGACGACTTTACTATTGTGGTTTTGAAATAGTTGACGAAAAGAAAATAGACAGATATACATACTTCAAGGCTCGTAGAATAAAAGAGCCTCCAATGAACAAAAAGCGTCGTTACGGACCTATTATTTCGCTTAATCGTGTGGGTAAAAATTCTCGCGTGTTTAAGTTTTACAAGATGCGTACCATGTATCCTTATTCTGAATTCCTACAAGAATACATTTATAAAAAATGTGGTCTTCAAGAGGGTGGAAAATTTACTCACGACATCCGTGTGAGTACTGTGGGCCGCCTAATGAGAAAATATTGGATAGATGAATTCCCTATGTTTATCAACTTATTTAAAGGTGATATGAAACTAGTAGGGGTGCGTCCGCTTAGTAAGCATTATTTCAGTTTGTATTGCGAAGAACTTCAAAACCTTCGTGTACAGTTTAAACCAGGTCTTTTGCCTCCGTTCTATGCAGATATGCCTAAAACTTTAGACGAAATTCAAGAATCAGAACTTAGATACTTGAAGATGTGTCAAAAGAGAGGAGTGTTTGTAACGGACGTAATTTATATATGGAAGATATTTGTAAACATTATCTTTAAAAGAGCAAGAAGTCATTAATGAGAAAATTATACATTATATTATTGTTATTGTCGTGTGTAGGTGTTGTTTTTGGGCAAAATATACCTGAAAACACATCATACTATCGCATTTACGACTTTTTGGACGAACTAGCTACCGATGGAGTTATAGATGTAAATTCTGCTATAAAACCATACAACAGAAACTTTATTGCTTCTGCACTTAAAGAGGCAAAAAGTAAAGATTCGCTTCTGCATAAAAGACAAATTGCAGACTTAGACTTTTTTATGAGCGAGTTTGCTCAAGAGTTGGATACCATGCCAAAGGCATATGTGCATTGGTCTGATAAAAAGTCGTTTGACCTTTCGCTACTGCAACCACAATTTATTTATCAAAACAAATACTTTAAATTTCAACTTAGACCTATTATTGGTATGGATTTAATCTATAACAAAAAGGGTTTGATAATGAAACGTTGGTATGGTGGCGATATTCAAATGGATGTGGTGAAACACGTGTCACTTTGGGGGAATTTAAGAGACTATTCATACAATGGCAACAACCTTAGCGATGAATATTTCCCAAATAGTGCTGCCAAAATGTATGGGGCCAGAATTACTCAACCGGGATTTTTAAATAACCTGCCTGGGGCGCAATACAAGGAGGCAAATTATGGTGGCGACTTTAGCGACTTTAGAGGTGGTATTAAGGTGTACGATTGGTGGGGGAGCATAGGCGTGGTGAAAGACCAACTACAATGGGGTGAAACCTACAATTGCTCAAATATTATCTCTGGTAGAGCGCCTTCGTTTCCAATGATTACCATGAACCTTACTCCATGCAAATGGTTTGAGTTCAACTACATACATGGCTGGATGGTGAGCAACCTTGTGGATAGTACATATTACTATACCGAAGAAACATATACCACAGAAACTTCAAAAACTCACTACAGACCAATGAATAAGTTTATTGCGGCAAATATGTTTACCTTTAAACCTATTCCTGGTCTGAATCTTTCGTTTGGTAACTCTATAATCTATGCAGAAAGAAATGTGCAACTTATGTATTTTATACCTTTTGCATTCTTTAAATCGCTCGACCACTTAATGACAAAAGGTCTTTCTGTAGAGAACCAAAACTCACAAATGTTTATTTCCCTAAGCTCTCGAAACATCAAGCACTTGCATCTTTATGCGTCGTTTTTTATAGACGAGTTTAATACCAAACGACTGTCTAACGACGAACACAACCTTATTTCATATAAGGCGGGCTTTAATGTGTCGAACTGGCCTCTGAAGAATTTAAGTTATGGTTTTGAATATGAATCAGACCGGAAAACTGTTTTCTTGACTTTTACAGTTCACACAATTTTTGGTGATATTCAAACGGAAAAGGCGGTGGATTTGAATATACTAGAACCAACACTTTAAACTATAAACACTCTATTCAGGCTATTACTTGGGCGTCAAATTCATATAATTTAGGACATTATTTGGGCGATAACTCGCAACAATTTTATGCGTATATTGCTTATAAACCAATACGTAAAGTAGATATAAAACTTTCATATACCAAAGACCAAAAGGGTAACGACTACGACTATGTGCGTCGTAACACAAAACAAATTTTATCTCAAGCAATCCTTAAAGATGTAGTTTGGGAAAATGATTTGGTAAACCTACGTGCCACATACGAGGTGTTCCCTAATGCATACGCGGTGGTGAATTTAGAATATAATAATGCACGCGGTCACGATATCACCTCTGAGCCAATTGAGGGTGAAAACAGACTTGATGCTCAAGGTTATCTAGATAAATATACGCCTAAGTTTTATCAGGGAGAGAATTTTACTTTAACGTGCGGTTTTAGCATCGGCTTTTAACGAGAGCTATTTTATAGGGTGATTTTGGTGTTGTTGAAAAAAAACTCCTAATTACGGACTACGTCCGTGATTTTTATTCCCTTCGGTCATCAACACGTGGCTGCACTCGGGAAAATAAATAAATTTATTCTCCTCTCGTTTGCACAAAAATTCCTAATTATTTTATATATTTGTAGGATTGAAATAAATTTTAAATAACAAAGCCCCAAAGGGGCAAATTAAATACCAAACGTATAAACAAAATTTTATGAAAAAAATTCAAATGGTTGACTTAAAAAGTCAATACGAAAAAATCAGAGAGGATGTAAATGCCGGTATTCAAGAAGTAATTGATACCACAACCTTTATCAAAGGTGGCAAAGTAAACGAATTTCAAAAGAACCTAGAAGCTTATTTAGGTGTTAAACACGTTATCCCAACAGGTAATGGTACAGACGCACTTCAAATTGCTCTTATGGCTCTTGGTTTAAAACCAGGTGATGAAGTTATTACTCCAACCTTTACTTTCATTGCTACTGCGGAAGTTGTTGCTCTTCTTGGTCTTACTCCAGTGGTTGTTGACGTAGAAGAAGATACATTCAACATCGACATTGAAGCTGTACGCAGAGCTATTACTCCAAAAACTAAAGCTATTGTTCCTGTGCACCTATTCGGTCAAAACGCTAATATGGAAGCACTTTTACAATTAGCAAAAGAAAATAACTTATACATTGTAGAAGATGCTTGCCAATCTATTGGTGCAGATTACACATTTGCAGATGGCACAAAAGCAAAATCTGGTTGTATCGGTAACATTGGTTGTACTTCATTCTTCCCATCTAAAAACTTAGGTTGCTATGGCGACGGTGGTGCAATCTTTACAAACGACGACGAACTAGCTGCAAAAATGCGTGCTATTGCAAACCATGGTATGGTTGTTCGTTACTATCACGATATGATTGGTGTAAACAGCCGTTTAGACAGTATCCAAGCTGCTGTACTTGACGTGAAACTTCGTCACTTAGATGAATACATCGCTGCTCGTCAGGCTGCTGCTGCATATTACAATAATGCATTCGCTTCTTGCGACAAATTGGTTACTCCAATTAAATCAGACTTTACAACTCACGTATTCCACCAATATACTCTAAAACTTCAAGGTGTAGATAGAAACGGTCTTCAAGAATACTTAAAAGAAAAAGGTATTCCAGCGATGATTTATTATCCAGTGCCACTTCACCTTCAAAAAGCATATCAAGACCCTCGCTACAAAAAAGGCGACTTCCCTGTGGCAGAAAAATTAATGGAATGTGTACTTTCTCTTCCAATGCACACAGAACTTGATGAAGAACAACTTGCTTATATTACATCATCTGTTTTAGAATTTGTAAATAAATAATTTCTCCTTTAAATTCAAATTTGAACAACAATGAGCAATTTTTTCAAGCACGAATCATCATACGTAGATGAAGGTTGCCAAATAGGCAACGGTACAAAAATCTGGCACTTCAGCCACATTATGAGCAATTGTACCATCGGTGAAAACTGTAATATAGGTCAAAACGTAGTTATCTCTCCAAAAGTGGTGTTGGGCAACAACGTGAAAATCCAAAACAACGTGTCTGTTTACGAAGGTGTAATTGCAGAAGACGATGTGTTTATGGGTCCTTCTATGGTGTTTACTAATGTGTTAAACCCTCGTAGCCACGTTAGCCGTAAAGACGAATACCGTGCAACAATTCTTCGCAGAGGTTGTAGCATAGGTGCTAACGCAACTATAGTTTGTGGTCACGAGATAGGTGAGTATGCACTAATTGGTGCTGGTACAGTGGTAACTAAAAATGTAAAACCATATGCTTTAATGGTAGGAAATCCTGCTCGCCAACTTGGTTGGGTAAGCGAAAACGGTCAAAAACTTCACTTCGACGAAGAAGGTTTTGCAACATGCCCAGCAACAGGACAAAAATATCAACTTAAAGACGGCAACGTAACGGAGGTAAAATAATGATAAATTTTGCAGTAGTAGGTCTAGGACACATTGGCAAACGCCATGCAGAAATGATTCGCAGAAACCCTGGTGCAAACCTAGTAGCAGTATGCGATGTGCTTCCAAAAGATAAAATAGACCCTGAAATAAAAGAAGATTATTACAACGACTATGACGAACTTCTAAAACGCGAAGACATCGACGTAGTAAATATTTGTAACTTAAACGGTTTTCACGCAGAATATGCTATCAAAGCATTGGAAGCTAAAAAACACGTAGTACTAGAAAAACCAATCGCGCTAAACAAAGCTGACGCAGAAAAAATCGTGTTCAAATCACTTGAAATGTCACGTTCAGTATTCTGTGTAATGCAGAACCGTTATTCTCCACCAATGGCGTGGTTGAAACAACTTGTTAGCGAAAAACGCCTAGGTGAAATCTACTTCGTGAAAGTAGATGCATTCTGGAACCGTGACGAACGTTACTACCAACGTGGTAGCTGGCACGGCACCAACAAACT
>CALDPN010000087.1 GCA_937911235.1 uncultured Bacteroidales bacterium | reverse complement strand
TTACGAGCTTTGTTAGCGTTACGAGCGATACCGATAGCACCTTCAGCAGCAGCGAAAGATTCGTGACCTGCTAAGAATGCGAAACATTGTGTTTCTTCACGAAGAAGACGAGCAGCTAGGTTACCGTGACCTAAACCTACTTTACGGTCGTCAGCTACTGAACCAGGGATACAGAATGCTTGAAGACCTTCACCGATTGCTTCTGCAGCGTCAGCAGCATTTTTGCAACCTTTTTTGATAGCGATAGCAGCACCAACTACATAAGCCCATTTTGCGTTTTCAAAACAGATGTTTTGAGTTTGTTCGCATTCTAGATATGGGTCTAGACCATATTGGTCACAGATTTGGTTTGCTTCTTCGATAGATGCTATGCCGTATGAGTTTAATACTTTTAAAATTTGAGCCTCACGACGATTTTGGCTTTCGAATTTTACTTCTCTCATCATAATTTGTTTCTCCTTTTAATTAGTCAATACGTGGATCAATAAATTTAACTGCGCCTTGTTCTTCAGTGAAGCGACCGTATGTAGCAGTAGCTTTTTTAAGAGCTTCGTTTGCATCAACGCCTTTTTTGATTTGTTCCATCATCACACCTAGACGTACGAATTGGTAACCACAAACTTCGTCATCACAGTCTAAAGCGATTTTTGTAACATAACCTTCAGCCATTTCTAGGTAACGAACACCTTTAGCTTTGGTAGAGAACATTGTACCTACTTGAGAACGTAAGCCTTTTCCTAAGTCTTCTAGACCAGCACCGATTACAAGACCACCTTCTGAGAAAGCAGATTGTGTACGTCCGTAAACGATTTGTAGGAATAATTCACGCATTGCAGTATTAATAGCGTCGCACACAAGGTCAGTGTTAAGAGCTTCTAGTAAAGTTTTACCTGGAAGGATTTCTGCAGCCATAGCAGCTGAGTGAGTCATACCAGAGCAACCAATAGTTTCTACTAATGCTTCTTCAATGATACCTTCTTTTACGTTTAGAGTAAGTTTACAAGCACCTTGTTGAGGAGCACACCAACCGATACCGTGTGTAAGACCAGAAATATCTTTAATTTCTTTTGATTTTACCCATTTTCCTTCTTCTGGGATTGGGGCAGGACCATGATTAGGACCTTTTTTCACAACACACATGTGTTCTACTTCATGAGAATAAATCATACCGTTTTGTTGTTTTATTTATGTTTATAAAAAAATAATTGCTTAAACTCTGCAAATATAATAATTTTTTTGAAATTATTTCGCATATCGGCGAAGAATATTATACGCCCCATAAAGTCCAAGTTCTCCCGCTTTCGACAAATCTTCTCTGCCTTGCTCCGTTTTTCCTTGGTAAATATAGATAAGTCCACGGTTGTAGTAGCTTTCGGCAAAGTCTGGGTTTATCTCGATTGCCTTGTTGAAATACTCAATCGCCTTTCTAAATTCTTTTTGTACTAGGTGGATATAACCTATATTATATAGGGCATAAACTAGCGAACTATCTTCTTGAAATGCCTTGGTGAAGTCGTTGATGGCAGATTCTAGATAATTGCTATTTTGAAGTGCAAGTTTTGCGTTTCCACGATTAAAATATGCTATAGCAAGACTCTTTTCACTTACTAGACTATCAAAGTCTGCTATGATATTTGTGTAATCTATAGTATATAAATCGTTCTTTGTACAAAACTGTAGATTGCTATTATGATTTTTGTTGTATCTTTCTAAATCGTTGTTGTGCCAACGTATGGTTGGTTCGTTTTTAGGTAGACCAATAATAAAATATTGAATTGGTTCAATGTCTATATCTTTGTATTGCACTTGACCTCTAATTTCGCTCTTGTATTTTTCTTTAGAGCTTGTATTTAGATTTTGAACAATGGCACGTGCTTCGGCTGATGGATGAATTCTCTTCTCCTGAGCGGTTTTTGGAGCACGTTTGCCACTTTTTATTTCATCTTCTATTTGTCTTGCTGCGTAAATATCTTTGTCGGCAGCAATAGTTTTTCTAAGTTTTCTGTATGCATCGCTTCTGCCATAATAGGCTGGCACGAAGTCTGGATAAACGTCTATAATAAGTGAATAATCTGCTATTGATTTTTCATATTCACCCACATTAAATTCAAGTAGGGCACGTTGGAGGTATGCGTTATAATTGTTTGGTTCTAGCGCAATACAAGTACTTAGGTCTTCAATGGCTCTGTTTTCGTCGCCAATTTGTGCTCTAAGAATAGACCTATTATAATAACTAGTAGGATTCTTTTTGTCCATGTCAATGGCTTGGTCGAAATCTTGCATAGCGCCCCTAATGTCGTTTGTGTTCATTCTTATAATGGCACGATTGCCAAAATAATCTGCTCTAAAAAGGTTCAGTCTTATAGCTTGGTTTAGGTCGTTAATTGCAGCATCATACTCTTTTTGAGAGTATTTTACCATACCTCTTATAGCGTAGGGTAGGTCGGCTAGTTTATTGTGCACAATGGCGGTGTCGAGGTCGGCAATAGCTAGTGTAGTGTCTTGTAAGGTAAGATAAATTTGGCTACGCAGAATGTATCCATTTAAGTTTTTTGGATATTCTTCTAGCAAAACGTTGCTTGCTGATAGAGCTTGAGTGATACTGTCTTGTCTAATAAGATTTTCTATTACAAGACAATTTGTATTTATGTTGTTAGGGTCAAATTCAAGTGATTTTTTGAAATCTTCTGTAGATTTTTCCATTTCGCCGAGTAGACGATATGCATAACCTCTGCAGTAGTAAACTTTTGGTAGGAAAGGGTTGATTTCTAGTGCAGCATCGCAGTCGGAAATAGCGCCGTAGTAGTCTTCTAGATTCAATTTGGCAAAAGCCCTAAATAAATAGGGCTCTGTCAAATATGGTTTTGCTTTTATTACTTGGTTAAAGTTTTGTATAGCAACAATATAGTCTTCGAAATATAGGGCATTTCTGCCAATGTCCAACAGTCGTTGTGTGTTTATCTGAGCCACCAACGAAAAGGTTGAAATAACCAGGAAGTATATGATATATCTAAATTTCAAACTCCTAACTCCTAATTACGGACTGCGTCCGTGATTTTGCTCTCGTTCGGCATAATCAAAATAAATTTTGCTTCTGCTCTCACTTACTCGCAAAATTCCTAATTCCTAATTTTTTAACGCTAACTTAAACACCTCTTTAAGGTCCTTCACATAGTGGAATCTCACACCTTTAATATAAATAGGTTTAATATCCTCTATGTTTTTTTGATTTTCTTTACATAGAATAATGTCGGTAACACCAGAGCGTTTAGCTGCTAGGATTTTTTCTTTGATACCGCCTACAGGAAGCACTTTGCCGTGAAGGGTAATCTCGCCAGTCATTGCAATGTGTTTGCGCACTTGTCTGCCAGTGATAGCAGAAAGTAGGCTAGTAGCCATTGTT
>CALDPN010000086.1 GCA_937911235.1 uncultured Bacteroidales bacterium | reverse complement strand
CCGCAAACAATACGATTATTTTATCACAACTTGTTCCCGTTTCTTCTTCAATGAATTTAAGCACGGCAAGTTTTACCTGTGCACTTATTTTCTCTTCATAATTCGAAGTATTCTCGGGATTTAACTGTGGATTTTCATCAAGAGCTATACCATCCTTAATTCGCTGTTTTGCCTCAGTAACACTGCTATAAAGAAAATAGTCAAAAATGCCCTTTACTTCGTCTTTAACAAGCTTATTTACGTAATGAGAGGAAAACACCTTATCAACAGTAAAGTCTGTCAAAGCGTCTGCAAACGGAAACCAGAGGTCAGAATAATATTGTCCGCCTTTATCAATAATGATATTGTCAATGTTTGTGTTCACATATTCTTTTACATAATCTTCAAGCGTAATTTTGTTACCATTATGAATAAATGTAAGCGAAGCTAAATCGGTATTATCAATCTGTGTCTGGAACTTACTTGAAACGAAATATTCTCTTGCTGTACTTAAAAGAATTGATATAACAGATGTAAAAACAAGCGTAATACTTAATATAACAGAAAGCACACCTGAAATGACTTTTAAATTTTTATTCATATCATCACCTAAAATTAGCGCCCTGCATCAAAAAGATACAGGGCAGATTTTCAATGTACTGATTTTCTCAGATTAGTCTTCCTTCTTCTTGAAAGAAACCATGCCTGCAACTGCAGCTACTGCTACGATTGCAACTGCACCAAAGCCAACTACGGAACCACAGCCGCTCTTTGCGGGAGCTTCGGTCTCGGGAGCCTCGGTAGTTGCATCAAGCCACTTATGGCCAAGTGCTTCAACCTCTGTCTGCTCTACGGTTGTAGTGCCACATACAGTACACTTCTTACCCTCAGTAAGACCTGCTACTGTGCAAGTTGCTGCCTTACCTTCAAGCTTTTCTTCTTTGTAAGCGTGAGAGAAAACGGCAAGAAACGTTCTATCCAATCCGATAGATGTTTCTATAACGTAAGGAACGTAACTTTCGCCAAGTTCGGAGTCAAAGTATTGAAGTTTTTTGCCCGAAAATTCTTGATGACGCTTTAAGTCAAAGTCCGTTCTTGAATGAATACCCTCTAATTCTTTGAATCCAAATGGAAATTCAAATTCAATATCGGTTGCAGCATTTGCATAGTGAGCAAGTTTTTCGTGATCGTGATAACGATATTTTTCACTTGGTATGCCCAATGCAAGATGCCATTTCATACGTGTTTCTTTCCAATATTCAAACCATTTGATTTCTTCTCCCGGACGTACAAAGAATTGCATTTCCATTTGTTCAAACTCACGCATACGGAAGATGAATTGGCGAGCCACGATTTCGTTACGGAATGCTTTACCAATTTGAGCAATACCGAAAGGAATTTTCATACGACCTGTTTTTTGTACGTTTAGGTAGTTTACGAAAATACCTTGTGCAGTTTCTGGACGAAGATAGATTTTCATTGCACCTTCTGATGTAGAACCCATCTCTGTAGAGAACATTAGGTTAAATTGGCGCACGTCTGTCCAGTTTTTAGTACCACTAATAGGACAAACTATTTCATAATCAAGAATGATTTGTTTTAGTTCGTCTAGGTTGTTGTCGTTTAGAGCTTGAGCGAAACGTGTGTGAAGTTCTGTACGTTTTTGTACATATTCCCCAACACGACCGTTAGTTTGGATAAACATTTCTTTGTCGAATGTTTCGCCAAAACGTTTAGCCGCTTTTTCGCATTCTTTTTCTATTTTTTCGTCATATTTTGCTAGTTGTTCTTCGATAAGAACGTCTGCACGATAACGTTTTTTACTGTCGCGGTTGTCAATCAATGGGTCGTTGAATGCGTCAACGTGGCCAGAAGCCTTCCATGTGGTAGGGTGCATAAAGATGGCAGCGTCGATACCCACGATGTTCTCGTGAAGAAGCACCATACTGTCCCACCAGTATTTCTTTATATTGTTTTTTAGTTCAACACCATTTTGACCATAATCGTACACTGCGCCCACGCCATCATAGATTTCACTTGATGGAAAAACGAAGCCATATTCTTTACAGTGTGCTACTAATTTTTTAAAAACATCTTCTTGTGAAGCCATATCTGAAAATTTAGTTAAAAATGAACTGCAAATATAGGTGTTTTTTTCGTGATTTTTTGTAATTTTACACCGAAACTTTAAAATACTACCTAAAAATCACCATATTATGATAGAAAAAGACGAAGAGTTAGAAGAAAGCATGCCTTCTGGGTTGTCAAATAAGAAGATGTTGACGGGCATGTACCAAAACTGGTTCTTGGATTATGCTTCGTATGTAATACTTGATAGAGCGGTGCCTCATATCTACGACGGTCTTAAGCCTGTGCAACGTCGTATCCTTCATTCTATGAAGAGAATGGAAGACGGACGTTACAATAAAGTGGCTAATATTGTGGGCCATACAATGCAGTTTCACCCTCACGGCGACAGCTCTATTGGCAACGCTTTGGTTCAACTTGGTCAAAAGAATTATTTAATTGATACTCAAGGTAACTGGGGTAACGTTTTAACTGGCGACAGTGCAGCGGCTCCACGTTATATCGAGGCTCGTTTGAGTCCATTTGCTCTAGAGGTGCTTTATAGCCCAAAAGTAACTGAATGGAAAAAATCTTACGACGGTAGAAACAACGAACCTGTGGTATTTCCTGTAAAATTCCCACTTCTTCTTATTCAGGGTGTGGAAGGTATTGCCGTGGGTCTTCAAACAAAAATTTTGCCACACAACTTCAACGAAGTGGCAGAGGCTGCAATTTCATATCTAAAAGGCGAGGAATTTACTCTATACCCAGACTTCCAAACAGGTGGTTATATGGATGTGAGCAGATATAAAGATGGTTCTTCTGGTGGTAGAGTGAAGGTGCGTGCAAAGATTACAAAAATAGACAACAAAACTCTTTGCATTAGCGAAATTCCATACGGTGTAACCACCGACAAACTTATCGATTCCATCCTAAAAGCCAACGAAAAAGGTAAAATCCAAATTAAAAAGATAGACGACAACACTGCTAAGGAAGTAGAAATTTTAGTTCACCTAGCACCTGGTCGTTCGTCAGATAAAACTATTGATGCTCTATATGCGTTTACTTCTTGCGAGGTGAGCATTGCGCCAAACTGTTGTGTAATTTACGACGACAAACCTAATTTCCTAGGCGTGTCTGACGTACTAAAATTCTCTACCGACAACACCCTGCGCATTCTTAAAGAAGAACTTCTTATTCAAAAGGCGGAGGTGCAAGAAAGCATTTTCTACCTATCGCTAGAGAGAATCTTCATTGAAGAAAGAATTTACAAGGAAAAAGGTTTTGAAGAGTCTGCTTCAATGGACGAAGCGGTCGATTTCATCGATAAATGCCTAGAACCATTTAAGCCTAAATTTATTCGCCCTGTAGAGAGAGAAGATATCTTGAAACTAATGGAAATAAAGATGGCTCGTATCTTGAAATTCTCTGTTAAAAAGGCGGAAGAAAATATCGCTTCGCTAAACGCAAAACTAAAAGAGTTAAAATACAATATTGAGCATATCACCGATTTCACTATTAACTGGTACAAACACCTCATTGAGAAATATGGTGCTGCATATCCACGTAAAACAGAACTTAGACTATTCGATACCATCGACGCTGTGAAAGTGGTGGAAGCTACCGAAAAACTTTATATCAACAAAGAAGAAGGCTTCATAGGTACTGCGCTTAAGAAAGATGAGTATGTATGTAACTGTTCCGACATTGATGATATCATTATTTTCTACAAAAATGGTACATTCAAGGTGGTGAAAGTGGCAGAAAAGGTTTATGTGGGTAAAAATATTATCCACGTGAGTGTGTTTAAGAAAAATGATAAACGCACTGTGTATAATATGGTTTATCGCGATGGTAAAGATGGCATAAATTATATTAAACGTTTCTCTGTTACGGGTCTTGTGCGCGACAAAGAATACGACCTAACCATGGGCACAGCGGGTACAAAAGTGCTATACTTCTCTGCAAACCCTAACGGCGAGGCTGAGGTGATAAAGATAAACTTGCGTCCACGTCCAAGAGTGAAGATTTTGGTAATGGAAAAAGATTTCTCTGAAATTGACATTAAAGGTCGTTCTTCTCGTGGTAATATCCTTACTAAAAACGATATTCAAAAAATCACTTGCAAGCACAAAGGTGTTTCTACTCTTGGTGGCAGAAAAGTGTGGTTTGACCACGATGTTATGCGCCTAAATTACGATGGCAGAGGAGAACTTCTTGGCGAATTTAATAGCGACGACGAAATCCTTGTAGTATTAAATAACGGTACATGGTACACCACCAACTTCGACTCGGGCAATCACTACCCAGACAATATCTTCAAGATAGAGAAATTTGACGAAGGCAAGGTGTGGACAGCGGCTCTTTATGATGCCGACCAAAAGAACGCATACTTGAAGCGTTTCTGTTTTGAATCTACATCTAAACCACTATCATATTTAGGTGAAAACCCTAAATCTGTGCTTTATCTGCTTACAGATACTGTTTATCCATACGTTGAGGCAAAACTTACTGGTGCAGATGCCGACAAGGAATTCCCACGTATAGATGCAGAAAGCTTTATTGCTGTGAAGGGCTACAAAGCAAAAGGTAAGAGAATTACCACATTTAAGGTGGCTGAGGTGGTAGAACTAGAACCTTTACGCAAGATAGAGGAGGTGGTAGAAGAAGTGCCAGAGGAAGTGGAAGCAGAAGATGGCATTAAGACAGATGAAGAAGGACAAATAAGTTTGTTTTAAATTGTTTTTTAATGAAGGAGATAAAATTAAATAGTTTAGATGATATAAAAGAGGTGGCTCGCACCTTCCTTGCTGAAATAGGAGACAACAAGTTGATAGCTTTTTATGGTCACATGGGCGCGGGCAAAACCACTTTTGTGAAGGCTCTTTGCGAAGAACTTGGAGTGGAAGATGTGGTAAACAGCCCTACATTTGCCATTGTAAACGAATATACAGATAGAGAAGGTGAGAGTGTGTTCCACTTCGACTTTTATAGAATTAAATCGCTTGAAGAAGCCTTTGGTATTGGCTTCGACAACTATATGGAAAGTGGTTGCTTCTGCTTTATGGAATGGCCAGAAAAGGTAGAAGAAATCTTGCCAGAAGAAACCTTAAGAGTGGAAATCTCTGAGGTGGAAGATGGTACAAGACTTATAAAAATATGCTAGAAAAAAAGAAAGCACTTAGAAAGATTATTAAGGTAAGAGTTTCTGCTATTTCTGCTAATGAAAGGCGAAAAAGAGAGGAGATTCTGCATAATAATCTTTTTTCTATGCCCGAATTTTTAGATGCAAAAAGCGTGATGTTATTTGCAAATCTTCCCGATGAAATCGATACTTTTTCGCTTATCGACAAATGTTTTGCCATGGGCAAAAAGGTCTATCTTCCAGTAATCAACGGCGATGACATGACAGCGTGTGAATTCAATGGCGAGTACCAAATTGGTAGATATGGGATCAAAGAACCCTCACTCCTAACTCCTAACTCCTCACTATTCCCTAACGGTCATCAACACGTCCTAACTCCTAACTCAATAGATTTCATTCTCGTTCCTGGCGTTGCTTTCTCACCAAATGGTTACCGCCTAGGCAGAGGCAAAGGCTACTACGATAAATTCCTTTCAAAATACAGCAACCTCTTCACCGTAGGCGTTTGCTTCCGCGAACAATTCTACCTCGACATCCCCACCGAACCCCACGACATCCCAATGCAAAGGGTATTGGTAATATAAACAACATAAAGCTCCGATAACTAATAAAAGTTTTTTCATAGTTATTACTTTAATCATAATTCTTCTAATCGAGTTGCTTGGGGTTTGATTAACTTACCTTCTTTATTCACCAATATATAGTGTGGAATAGGACCTAAATAAATGTATTTACATAAAGGCGATTTACTCCCATTTACTATTAAATAATTAGGATAGTTCTCTATTTTATCCTCGGCAACGGCTTTTCTCCACCTTTGCTCATCTGCATCTATTGAGAAATAGACTAACTGTTTCTGTTCGTTTTTTAGAACCTCTTTTCCCTCTTTTGCCTCACGAATTACCCATCGGCATCCAGTACACCAGCTCGCCCAAAAATCTATATAATGCAATTCATTTGTCTGCTTAGCAAAGAAGTCTTTTAATGTTATCTTTTTATTAGTCTTATACTCTATTAGATATGTTTCATTAAGAACGCTATCTGGCAAGATTTTATTGCTTATTTGTGTGATTTTTTCAAAGAAATTTATACACGACAAGTAATAATCATCATGCACATATTTCTCTGTAACAGACCTCATCCAAGGAGTCATTTGAATGTTATTTTTAACACACCAACCGATATAATTTGTAATAAGATATTCAAGAGGTCTGCCAAAATAGTTTTTTGTTAGGTAGTTTAAAGCGTCATATGTACCTCTTTCTTTTTCATGAAAAGAATAGCAGAATTTCTCCCAACTAGCTATGTAACAATATGGTGATAATGAATTTATTATTATGTTAGCATCATTATCAAGGTTATTTCTATATATCTGCCAAGCATATTCGTTATGTATTTCTGCTAAAGCATATTTATAAAAAGGAACAGACAAACTATTTTTTCTTTCCTCTAATAAGGCTAATTTTTCGTCTCTTTTTCTTTGGTAGTGTTCACCATAATTATTTTGTGAATCTGCTAGAAAGTTATAATTGTCTTTGTTTGTACCAGATGCAACTAATTTGTAGAAAATCTCTCCATCAATTTTTAATTGATGTGGAGTAAAAGTAATTGTATCTCCTGCCGTGATAAAAATAGGTTGATTAATCCAATATTTATTCTGATTCATAAGAAATCCTACAAAGAAACTATCTACCTGTAGCTGAATTTCTGTTCCTCGAGCAAGTATTAATGATTCTGTTTGATTAACAGGAATATCAAAAATACCTCCCAAATATGTTCTTTGTAAAGTAATATGCTTAAAAAAACCTTCTGGGTCTTCTATCTTTATTAATACATTATTAGCAAACGAAAAATTTGTTGCCAACACACATAATAAAACCAATAATAGACTACGATTTAGTTGTTTTTTCATTAAATTAATTTTGCACATATATACATAAACAATGACTCGCCTACAGTTCTAGTGGGATGTAAGCGAGTTCTGTTATATCTTAATACTCTGCTCCTACAACAGTATTTTCTAATTTTCCGTCTGCGGAGTAGTATAGTTTAAATGGAATGGAACGTGTCTGATAACTTTCTAGTATTGAATAGAAAGCATCGGTAGATATATAATAATGATATCCGCTTATGTCTTTAATTGTTTCCTCCCATTTATCTTGTGGGGAATCTGCCGTACATGTGATATAAATATAGTTTACATCATCGGTTTTTGTTTTTTCTTTTATGCTAATCTCTTTCATACAATGTATGCAATATACTCCCCAGAAATCTATAATTGTAGGTTTTCCTTTGTGTTTTTCTACAATAGCAGAAACTAAGCTATCATTTGGTACATTTGGTGCTTCTTCTATGTAAACAGGACGCTTATTTTCTTTAGCTTCTGGATCTAGCGGAGTTCTATCTTGATAAGAATAAGTCTTACTATTCTCATCTACATACAATTTAAATGGAATAAGTCCATGTTTGTTTCCATATTGCTTTAGTATATAATTGAAAGATTCATTAGAAATAAAATAATGGTTCCCCTTAATGTGATTAATTGTTTTATTCCAGTCTGATTTAGAAGACCAACTGTTTGCGATATAAACGTATGTGGTATCAGCCGATTGATTATCTTTATTTCTTCTCAAATCATATAAAGAGTAAGAATCTAGTGCACTCCAAAAGTAAACAATAGTAGGTCTGCCTTTGTATTTTTGCATCATAGAAGAAAATAACTTGGCGTCAGCAACATTAGGTGTGTCTTCTGCCAATACGCCTTCTGCTCTTTTGTGAGCTTCTATACATTGAGTGCGATAATGTTTATAGGCTGCAATATAGAATTCATCGCCAATAAAATCGGCAGCATCTTCTGGCGCGTCTTTCCAAAGATTTTCATCAAATTTATCACAAAGTCGAGCAAGCTGAGACATTGAATATACATCTGCAGGATAATCTTTTAAGTCTATAGATGTCTCATTTATGAATTCATTACAATATGGATAAAATAATGATTTTGGAAGAAAATTTAATTCATTAAATACTTTTTGCAATTCTTCCGATGATATATACTCATGTTTAGCAATCTCTCTTTTGCTTAGTTTCTCTTTTAAGTGATTATATTGTTCTATTACTCTATATGTTTCGTATTTTGCATATTCAACATTGTAAAAACGAATCGTACTTGCTATAGAATCTTTATTAATACATTCAATTATTGAGTCATGCTGATGCATAACCATTTCTATAAATTCTTTTTTATTTAAATCTATATACTTATTTTCTGGAATACCACGCCAATCTCTGATATAAGGTATAGGTTTGTTTATTGCATTATTAATTGCATTGTAAGCATTGTCAGAATAAACAGCGTAAAGATCTCCATATTGTCCTTGTGGTTTTGTTATATCAATCCAGATATTGTTTGTTTTGCCAGGCTCAATATAAGCGTCAATATAACAAGCAGTACTATCTGTTATTGCAAAAGCACAACTAATATTTCCTGTTCCAACCATCTCTGGGAATGAAAAGGAGAATGAGTCATTTTCTATTTTAGCAAGTTGAATAGCAAGAATGTCATTATCTGTTAGTATAGGATTACCCACCTCTCTCATTGTTATTTGTGCAGGGTATTTATAATTCCTACTACAAGTATCTACAATATAACAAACAACTTTGGTGTCGCCAATTTTCTTTTGATAATCGGGGATAATTGTTGCTGTATCGGCATCAATGATTAAAGATTCTGGAATTTGGTAAGTGTATTTACCTTGATTTGTACAAGAAGAAATCAATACCGCACACAAAGTGCCGATAGTAAATAAAAGTTTTTTCATGATTTTGATTTTTTAGTTTGTCTTTAACCTACAAACGTTATAACAGGCAAATTATTGCTTGTTGTGAGGTTTTTTAAGGAATTTTATAAATTT
This sequence comes from uncultured Bacteroidales bacterium, assembly GCA_937911235.1. Lineage (GTDB taxonomy): Bacteria > Bacteroidota > Bacteroidia > Bacteroidales > Paludibacteraceae > Enterocola. Next base: position 50,536 of record CALDPN010000086.1, on the reverse strand, counting down.
TCACTCTCCTCGTAAATCTCAAGTGAAAATGCGGTGCCATCGAGCACCCCGTAGGTGAAGTTGGTAACCCAGTCGCCTAGGTAAACTACGCGAGAGGTTTTGGTGAGCATCAAATCTAGTACCACGTGTCTGTGGCCAAAGATAAAGAAGTCTACTTGTTTTGTTTTAAGATACTCTTTTGCAAAACATACAAGAGTTTCGTTTTTCTCGCCTAAATACTTAGCGTCTTCTTGTTTGTGTTTGTATGTTCTGTTGTGAGCAGACCATTTTAATCCAAAGTAGTAGTTTATAGAAGGGTGGATAAGGTTGTATATGCGTCTTACCCATTTTGAATGGAAGAAAAAGTGCATAATCTTCACGGCAAGCGGTCTGTAGCCTGTTCTGTGTCCATGCGCAAGATAAAAAGTTTTACCATTTATCTGCATTTCCTCTGCATCGTAGTGCATTATCATGCCAAACTCTTTCTCAAAATAATCTCCTGTCCAGATGTCGTGATTACCTATAAAATAGTGCATTTCCACACCAGCATCGGCAAGCTCTGCCAACTTTCCAAATAGGCGAGTAAAACCCTTTGGGATGATGTTTTTATATTCGTACCAAAAGTCGAAAATATCACCCAAAAAGTAGATGGCTTTGGCGTCATTTTCAATAGAAGAAAGAAAACGAACTAGTTTTTTCTCTCTTTCTCTATCGTCGTCAAATGCCCTTGCTCCAAGGTGCACGTCGGAAATAAAATATATTTTTTTGTTTTGGCTCATAATTTTCTACAAAAATAAAAGAAAATCTAGATTTTATAGCAAAAAGACGAAAAAAATTTAGATATTTGCATTATGTTTAGTACCATAATAGAGGGGATTACTATAGGGCTTTGTACTTCTATTCCTGTAGGTCCTATTGCAATACTAATTATTCAAAGAACTCTGCAAAAAGGTAGACTTCATGGGTTCTTTTCTGGCCTTGGAGCGGCGTCTTCCGACACGTTCTATGCCTTGCTTGCTATTGTGGGTCTTTCTGTGGTGTTATCTTTTATCGAAGAAAATAAACTTATCATTCAAATAGCGGGTAGTGCTATTATGATGATATTTGGTTTATCCTGAGCCAGGATCAAACTCTCTTGTTTTTGGTATCTATATTTTCTTCCAAAACCCTGCTAAAAACATTGAAAAAAGCAAAGGCGAAAAGTCTTCTTACTGGGTTGATTATATTACTTCGTTTTCACTTACTCTGAGCAATCCGCTTATGATTTTCCTTTACATTGGTCTGTTTGCTCAATATAACTTCGTAACTTCTGAATCTCACTTTTTAGAAATTGCAATTGGCATTATTTCTGTGTTTGTAGGAGCAGGTTTATGGTGGTTCTTATTAACATTGCTTGCCAGTATCTTTAGAAAAAGATTCAATATTAGAGGACTTTGGATTCTAAATAAGGCTACTGGTTGTTTAATTTTTGTGATAGCTTTAGTGGCACTAATTAGCTCTGTTAGCGGTTTCTCACTATCTGTATGATAACTGTTGTATTTACTCTCTACTTTATTTTCATTATCTATATCACTATAGGTTTTTTTCGTTTGCCGAAGGAAAAACCTCTGGAGTCTTATGATGAAAAGGTAACTGTGGTAATGGCAGTTAAGAATGAAGCTAAAACCATAAAAAACTGCTTAGAGTCTCTTAGTCTGCAAACTTATAGAGAGGTGGAATTTATTATTGTAGATGATAATTCTTCCGATGAAACCGCTAGTTTTATACGATTGTCAAAGTTATTTTCTTTAGGTAGGCTGAGGTTGATACATGCCACTGGAGAAGGGAAAAAGAGGGCTATAAAACAAGCCATTTCTGAGGCTAAAACCAATATTATACTCACTGCCGATGCCGATGTTTCATATCCAAAGAAATGGATAGAAAAGATGGTGGCATCGTACAAAAACTCTGCAGCAAACCTTGTGATAGGTCCTGTGAAAATGAGTAGAAAATACCCATATCAAAGTATGGAATACTTGAGCATAATGGGTATTACTGCGGGCAGTGCAGGCAACAAAAATCCACTTATGTGCAATGCTTGTTCACTAGCATTTTCGAAAGAGTGGTATGGTAAATGTGATGTGCTTTTAGATGTGCCATCTGGCGATGATATGTTTTTGCTAGAAAGTACCAAAAAACTCGGTGGAACCGTGCATTTTTGCAATTCGTTAGATGCAGTAGTCACCATTGATGGTAGCAAAAATATAATAGATTTTTTCCGCCAAAGAGCTCGTTGGACATCTAAAGCTCCGCACTATACAGACTATTCTATAATAAGGGCAGGAGTGTTAGTTTTCACAATGCAATGCCTAATGGTGGGCATTTATATAATGTCTTTTTACAAACCTATTTTGCTACTTTGGGTGCTTGCAAAATACATTATTGATATGTTTATCTTGCTACCTGTGGCAATTAAATTTAAAAAGAGCTCTGTTTTAGCATATTCACCAGTAGTGTCATTATATTATCCTTTGTATGTGATACTTACAGCTTTACTATCATTAATACCAATGGGATGGAAAAAATAATTCTTTTAATATCGCTTATACTTTTTACTTCTTGTGCCCAAAAGGCAAACGAGAATACTACAGCATCAGTTTCTGCTCCTTTAAAGGTGGAATTTAATGCAGATAGTTGTTATAGCTATTTGGCAAATCAAGTAGCTTTTGGTCCTCGCGTGCCAAATACTAAAGCACACAAAGAATGTGCAAAATATTTGGTTTCTACACTTGAGTGTTTTGCCGACACGGTGATTACTCAAGATGTGAATCTTACTGCTTTTGATGGCACAAAACTAGAGTCGAGAAACATAATTGCTTCTTTCAATCCAGCGTCTAAAAATAGAATTATGCTTTGTGCTCACTGGGATAGTCGCCCTGTGTGTGACGAAGACCCAAATGCAGAAAATCATAAAACACCAGTGCTTGGAGCAAACGACGGAGCTTCTGGAGTAGCTGTGCTTATGGAACTAGCTCGTTGCTTTGCGGTTTCAAAACCAAATGTGGCAGTGGATATAGTACTTTTCGACTCAGAAGACTATGGCAACTCAAGCGTGGAGCATAGCTATTGCCTTGGTTCGCAATATTGGGCACGCAACCCTCACACTCCAAACTATAGAGCACGTTTTGGTATACTTTTAGATATGGTAGGTGGTGCAGGTGCAAGATTCGACAAAGACGTAGTGTCTATGCATTTTGCAAGTGATGTGGTAAACGGAGTGTGGAAAATCGCAGCAGACATGGGTTATGCAAGTTTGTTTTCAAATGATTTGGGTGGTAGTCTAATAGACGATCACTATTATGTGAATATGCTATCTGGCATTCCATGTATAGATATTATCGATTACACAAAAGACGAAGGTTTTCCAGTTACATGGCACACAGTGAACGACAACCTAGAAAATATCGATAAAACCGTGCTAAATGCGGTGGGCAAAGTACTAAGTAATTACATTTACAACCTTAAATAATATGACACTTAAAGACTTTCTTTTCAATTTTAAACATGCCATTTTTGCTGGTGCTTGTATTTCTTTTGGTGGAACAGCCTATCTAAAAAGCTGTGCAGCATTTCCAGAAATTGGCGGCTTTATCGGTGCAGTTCTCTTCTCATTTGGTCTTATTGTGGTGGTGCACAACAAACACGTGCTATATACCGGCACAGCAGGATTTGTGACCAAAGATACTTGGCAAATGATTCCTATTTCTATTATAGGAAATCTTGTAGGTTGTGTGTTATTTGGTCTTATAATGAGATATGTGGCGCCTTCACTAACCGAGGTCGCAGATGGCATTATAAATACCCGACTTACAAACGGACTTTTCAAAAACTGTCTTCTAGCTATTTTATGTGGTTTCATAATGACAGAAGCTGTATATCACTCAAAATTTAATGGTGAAAGATACCTTCCTCTTGTATTTGGTGTGCCATTATTCATTGTTTGTGGATTTGCCCACAGTATAGCAGATATTTATTATTATGCTATGGGTAGCACCGAATTGCTACTAGAAAATGCAGGTCAAATCTTTTGCATTTGGCTTTCTACCATAGTTGGCAACTTTATTGGTTGCAACGTAAGTAACAAAAGACCACTTCTAGCTAAACAATAATGCTATTACCATATTTAGAAAAAGGGCGAGTGGAATGTGGAGTGGACGAGGCAGGCAGAGGCTGTCTTGCAGGACCTGTCTTTGCTGCTGCTGTAATACTTCCAGAAGACTTTGAAAACGAACTTCTCAACGACTCAAAACAACTTACAGAAAAGCAACGTTATGAGTTAAGACCTATAATAGAGGAGAAGGCTATTGCATATGCTGTAGGTATAGTTTTTCCCGATGAAATCGATAGAATTAACATATTGAATGCTTCTTTTCTGGCTATGACAAGAGCCATTGAGGCACTAAACGTGAAACCAGAACATTTGCTTATAGATGGCAACAGATTTAAGAGCAAACTGCTTATTCCATTTACCACTGTAGTGAAAGGCGACGCTAAAATGATGTCTATTGCGGCTGCATCTATTTTGGCAAAAACATATCGTGACGACTATATGAATAAAATTGCCGAGGAGTATCCTGCATACGACTGGCTAGAAAACAAGGGATACCCAACTGCTAAGCATCGCGATGCCATAGCCAAACACGGCATCACCCCATATCACCGCCTCACCTTCAAAGGAGTAAAGGAATACAACCCAAACCCCACAGAGATAAGTTTATTTTAAACACAAATGGCGACCCTTTTTTAAAAGAGTCGCCATTGGTTTTTATATAAACTTACGTTCGGAGATATTTCGGTCAAACTCCCCTTCTTTGAACTGTTCTGGGTACAGAACTATGAAGCTATTGTCTGCGAAATAATTTCCTAGTTGTTTTGGAAGTTTTTCTAACTCTGGGGTGTATGAGATACTTTGTTTTCTCGCTGTAACTACTAATAATAAATCGTTAAATTTCACCTCTCTGGTTAGTATTAAGAAGTCTTCCCAATCTGCCAATAAGAAATAATTAATATTTACGCTAGTTTTACTTTCTTTTGCCACCTCCATAATGGCTTCTTTTGTTTCTTTAGTGCAATAGAACACTAATTCACCGCCAGTTTGAGATGTTAGGGTGAATACACGATTGCACCATTTGTTGAAACCAGATTCAAATTCACATTTTGGAGGAGTGGCAACCACAACTCTTTTAATAGTTGACATTGGTTGCACAGACTTGTAGATATAAATCATTCGGTTTACACCTCCTAAAATTGAGTCTGTCATATTTCCAAAGAAAGAGTCGGATGCAGTGCTTTTGTTGTGTAAGCCTAAGACTACGTCTGAAATATTCTTCTCTTTCACTACGTTGCAAATACCACTAGAAATGTTAAGGTCGTAGCGAGAAATGCGTTTTACCTTAATATCTGCTCCTGCTCCTATATTTGCAGCACGGTCTAGAAGTTTTTTACCTTGAGATATTTTATCTGCATTTTGGAAATCGTCTATTACTTTTAGAGCATAAACTGGTTGTTTATCTTTCTTTTCCTTAATAAGCAGAGCAAGCTCCATAAGGCTATCTAGAGTCTCTGGGTTTGCCACTGGTATAAGAATACGATTTTCTGGGTTATAGTGGTTTTCAGAGGTTTCTAAATCGGTTTTTAATGCAAGTTTTCTGGCAGACTTTTCAGTAAAAATAGAACTTATGGTACAGGTAACTAAAATCATCACGATAGTACCATTTAGAATCTCTTCTGATAGTAGTCTTATTTCAGAACCATCTGCAGCAGTACCTATTACTAGATTATATGCAATGGTTACGGCAGCAAGTGTAGCAGCAGCTTGGGCATTACTTAATCCAAATATCATAGAACCTTCTTCTGGTTCCATTTTGTATACCTTTTGGGTAAGTTTTGCTGCTAGGTATTTAGAAAGAGTTGCCACTATGCACATTATGATAGCAGTAACGATAGTAAGATAACCATCAAATATTACCTTAAAGTTTACTATCATACCCACACTAATAAGGAAGAATGGAATAAAAATAGCGTTACCCACAAAGTCAATCCTGTTCATAAGTGGAGAACGACGTGGCACAAGTCTATTTAAAGTAACACCTGCTATAAACGCACCAATAATGTATTCCACCCCTGCCAGTTTTGCCAAGAAGGAAGATAGGAACACCATAGCAAGCACGAAGATATACTGAACTATATTGTCATTAAATCTTTTGAAAAACCATCTGCCTACAATAGGATAAAGAACAAATAAAATTACAGAGTATATGCTTAACCCCACGGTAAGTTTTATCCAAAACATATAGTCTATAGAACCTTGGCGTACCACCTCTAATATCACAGCCAACACTAAAAGTGAAAGTATAGTGGTAATCATGGTGCCACCTACTGTGATATTTACAGACCTTTGTTTAGAGATACCAAAGCGAGTAATAATAGGATATGCAATAAGTGTATTTGAAGCATACATACTGGCAAGCACCACTGCAGATAGCCCACAATGTTTTATAAGTGTGATATTGTTTGAAGGGTCTCCACAGTTCCATATAATGCCCTCTGCGCTACCAGATGCTGTAAGGATAATTTCTTTAATTAAGTAATAACCTGTTACAGAACCAAGTAGCATTGGTATTATAAAAGTAAAAATACCAAAGACAATACTTTTATTTTTGTTTTGCTTAAAGTCGTTCATATCCATGTCTATGCCTGCCACAAACATGATATAAAGGATTCCTACGTTTCCAAACAACTCAAAACTACTATCGTGACTTAATAAGTTGATACCATTGGGCCCTAAAATCATACCAGCTAAAATCATACCCACGATATGTGGAATTCTAATTTTATCAAATATAATAGGAGCAAACAATATAATACCTAGCACCACTGAGAAAATAAGAACAGGGTCTTCTAGTGGCAGGTTGAAAATGTCGAATAGTAGTTCTTTCATTAAATTCTAATTAGGGTGTTATGAACGAGTTTGGCCATTGCCAACGATTAACCATTTATATGTACAAAGTTCTGGTAGAGCCATAGGTCCACGAGCGTGAAGTTTTTGTGTACTAATACCTATTTCTGCACCCATACCAAATTGTCCACCGTCTGTGAAGCTTGTTGGAGCATTGTGATATACACAAGAAGCATCCACTTCTTTAAGGAATGCTGCTGCAGATTCTTCGTTTTCTGTAACAATGCTTTCGCTGTGTTTAGAACTATATGTGCTAATGTGGTCGATAGCGTCTTTTAAACTATCAGCAGTTTTAATACTCATTCTGTGAGACATAAACTCTTTACCAAAACTTTCTTCGTTTACAGTGGTAAGAAGTTCTGCTGGGTAGTTTCCATTAAGAGCATTATATGCAGATTCGTCTGCTTCGATAACCACATTTTTTTCTTTGATAAGACCAGAACAAATTGCTGCAAGATCGCCTAGTCTATCTTTGTGAATAACAAGGCAGTCTAGTGCATTACAAACGCTCACGCGACGAGTTTTCGCATTTTCTATAATTGCTTTTCCTTTTTCTAGGTCGCCGTCTTTATCGAAATAGCAGTGAACCACACCTGCACCAGTTTCAATTACAGGCACTTGTGAGTTTTCTCGCACATATTTAATAAGACCTGCACTACCACGAGGAATGATAAGGTCTATATAACCCACTGCACTAAGAAGCTCGCCTGTAGCTTCGCGTCCTGCAGGAAGTAGGTGAACCATATTTTCATCTAAATTGTGCTCGCGAAGCACTTCTTTAATAAGGTTTACAATAGCAAAGTTTGAGTTATAAGCATCTGTACCACCTTTTAGCACGCACACATTGGCTGTTTTAAAACAAAGAGAGAACACGTCGAAACTAACGTTTGGACGAGCCTCATAAATAATACCAATTACACCAAATGGTACTGCTTTTTTGGTAAGTTTTAGGCCGTTTGGTAGTTCTCTGCTTTCAAGCACTCTACCCACAGGAGAAGGTAGTGAAGATACTTTTCTTATGTCTGAAGCGATATCAAAAATACGCCCCTTTGTAAGAAGAAGACGGTCGTAAAGTGGGTTTGACTTATCCATAGACGCTAAGTCTTTTTGGTTTTCCACTAGTAGTTCGTCACATTTTTCTTCTGCCTTGTCGGCTAAAGCAAGTAATACTTTGTTTATCTCTTCTGTTGAAACTAGATTTAGTTTTCTAGATGCTAAAAGAGCGTTTTCTTTCCAATTATTCATCTTTTTTATAGTGTTTTCTTGTTATTAATTTTATGTATTATGCAAATATAGTGATTTTTTTCTACCTTTGCACGCGAAAAACTTTAATAAACCTAAATTATGAAACAAAATTTTGAGTACAGAAATGCTGCCTTCAATATGCTTAAAGCCGACTGGAGAGGCGCCGTATTGTTGTTATTAATCATTATGTTAATTAACACAGTGATTTCTACAGCGCTTGGCTTTGTTATCGCTAGTGAAGAATTAGCTTCTTTTGCAAATCTATTAGCAGAAATATTTGTTGGTATTCCACTTTCATATCTTTTTGCAAAAGAAATATTGGGCTTTGTGCGTGGTGGAAAAATTGAAATTTCATCTAGCCTTGTAGATAAATTTAAAGCAGACTATTTAAAATCTATTAAAGTAATTGGCTTAATGTCAATCTACGTTTTTCTATGGAGTCTTTTACTATTGATTCCTGGTATCATTAAAGCATATTCATACTGCTTTGCTCCATACATTAGCATGGACAACGAAGAACTAACAGCTGAAGAATGCATCAATGAAAGTATGAAACTAACAAACGGTTATAAAATGAAATTATTCCTTTTAGACCTAAGTTTCATTGGCTGGTATCTTCTATGTATCGTTACTCTAGGTATCGCTATTCTTTGGGTGGTTCCATACCACGAAGCTGCAAGAATTGCTTTATACGAAGACATCAAAGCACAACCACAAGCAATCGAAGAATAATCTGTAACCAACTATAAAAATTAATGGCGACTCTTTAAGAAAAGGGTCGCCATTAGTTTTTTATAAGGCTATCTGTAGGGACAATGCTTCGACAGGCTCAGCAACCGTGCGTGCATTGTCCGTCTTATTAACCGAGTTCTGTTTAATCTAAGTATAAATAATCGTAGTGGATGAAGGCGCGTTGGCCTTTTTTGCCGATGAATTCGCGTGTTTTTGCGCTATCGTATTGAGCAATACCTACGCCAAGTTCTTCTTTTTCTTGGTTTAGGATTTTTACTATGTCGCCTTTTGCAAACTCGCCGCCCACTTCTGTAATGCCTACTAAAAGCACGGAACTTGCTTTGCTTGCTAGGGCTTCTGCAGCACCTTCGTTTAGCACTACATATCCTTTTGCGAAGCTTTCGCTATGAGCAATCCATTTCTTCACGCCAGAGGCTTTCTTTTGGTTTGCCATAAATGTGGTATGAGGAATAGTGCAGTCTTTTTCTATCAAGTGAGGAAGAATGCCGTCTCTTTTGCCGTTGGCAATAATCACATAGATACCTTCACCAGCCACTTTGCGAGCAATATTATACTTGGTTAGCATACCGCCTCTGCCAAAAGAAGATTTACCAGTTTGAATGTATTTGGTAAAGTTTCCTTCTGGAGTGATTTCTCTGATAACCTCAGATGCAGGGTCTGAAGGATTGCCATTGTAAATGCCGTCGATATTACTTAATATAATAAGTGCTTCTGCGCGCATCATAGTGGCAAGAAGTCCAGAAAGCTCGTCGTTGTCTGTAAACATAAGTTCTGTTACAGAAATGGTGTCGTTTTCGTTCACAATAGGAATAACCCCATTTTCTAGCATCACACTTATGCAGTCTTTTTGTGTAAGATAATGACGTCTGGTGCCGAAACTCTCTTTTGTAGTAAGCACTTGACCGCAATGAAGACCATGTTTTTGGAATAGGTCGTAGTAGTGGTTGATAAGTTTTGCTTGACCTACAGCAGAGAAAAGCTGACGAGATGAGACAGAATCTAGTTTCTTATCCACTTTAAGCTCGCTTCTGCCAGATGCCACAGCGCCTGAAGAAACCAAAATAATTTCTATTCCAGCTTTATGCATTTGGGCAATGTCTGTAACAATTGCTTCTATTCTATTAAGGTCTAATGTTCCGTCTGCTTGGGTAAGAACATTACTACCTATCTTTACTACTATGCGTTTGAAGCGATACATGTTTTTTATCGGTTTTATCGGTAAAATTATAAACTTTCTAACATTCTTTTAATTACTGTCTGAGCAGAAACCACACGGTTTGCAGCCTCAGGAATAACTATTGAACGTGGGCTTTCTATAACGTCGTCTGTCACAATCATGTTTCTACGCACAGGTAGGCAGTGCATAAAGAATGCGTTGTCTGTAAGACTCATTTTTTCTGTGTCAACAGTCCAATCACGGTCTTGACAAAGAATCTTACCGTAGTTTGGATCGTTGTAGGCAGACCAGTTTTTAGCGTAGATGAAGTTTGCACCTTCAAATGCTTTTCTTTGGTCGTATTCCACTCTTGCGTTGCCCACAAACTCAGGAGCAAGTTCGTAACCTTTTGGATGTGTGATAACAAAATCTACATCGGCAGCATTCATAAAGTCTGCAAATGAGTTTGGCACAGCTTGAGGCAGTGCTCTTGGGTGAGGAGCCCATGTTAACACCACTTTTGGACGTTCTTGTTCTTTGTATTCTTCTATGGTGATAAGGTCTGCAAATGCTTGTAATGGGTGGCATGTGGCAGATTCCATACTAAATACTGGTTTGCCAGAGTATTTTATGAATTGGTTAAGGATAACTTCCTCATAATCAAATTGTTTGTTTTCAAAACGGGCAAAAGAACGCACGCCGATAATGTCGCAGTAGCTACCCATTACTGGGATTGCTTCTAGTAGGTGTTCTGGTTTGTCGCCATCCATAATTACACCTCTTTCGGTTTCTAGTTTCCATGCGCCGGCGTTTACGTCTAGCACAATGGTGTTCATGCCTAGATTCATACCTGCTTTTTGTGTACTTAAACGAGTACGAAGACTAGAGTTGAAAAATACCATAAGTAGGGTTTTGTTTTTACCCATGGTATCCCATTTATATGGATTTGCTTTTACTTCTAATGCTTCTTTAACTGCCTTTTGGATGTCACCTAGATCTGCGGCTCTTTGATATGTTCTCATAATTATTTATCTTTTTCTCTAATTTCTACACGACGAATTTTACCACTAATAGTTTTTGGAAGTTCGTTTACAAACTCTATGATACGTGGGTATTTATATGGAGCAGTTACACGTTTTACGTAGTCTTGAAGTTCTTTAATAAGCGCTTCGCCTGCTTTGTCTTTGTAGTCTGCTGCTAGCACAATAGTAGCTTTCACCACCTGACCACGAATTGGGTCTGGCACGGCAGTGATAGCACATTCCACTACTGCATCGTGCGACATAAGTGCACTTTCTACCTCGAAAGGTCCAATGCGGTAGCCAGAAGATTTGATAACATCGTCGTTTCTACCAACGAACCAGAAATAACCATCTTCGTCTTTCCAAGCCACGTCACCAGTGTGGTAAATGCCATCGTGATAAGCTTCTTTTGTACGAGCTTCGTCTCTGTAATATCCTAAGAATAAGCCGTTTGGTTTGTTGTTTTCGTCTATACGGATGATAATTTCACCTTGTTCACCCACTTCTGCACTACGTCCGTCGCCCATTACAATATCTACGTTGTAAGCAGGGTTTGGTTTACCCATAGAACCTGGTTTTGGTTCCATCCATGGGGTAGTAAGCACGGTACAAGTGGTTTCTGTTTGACCGAAACCTTCACGTAGTTTAATGCCAGTTAGTTCGTAGAACTCTTGGTAAACGCTTGGGTTAAGAGCCTCGCCTGCAATAGTAGCCCATTTTAGTGAAGAAAGGTCGTATTTGGTTAAATCTTCACGAATCATAAAGCGGAAAATGGTTGGAGGAGCACAGAAAGATGTAATTTTGTACTCTTGAATCATTTTTAGCATGTCGGCAGGAGTGAATTTCTCGTGGTCGTAAACGAAAATTGATGCACCTGCAATCATTTGACCATAAAGTTTACCCCATACAGCTTTACCCCAACCAGTATCTGCCACTGTTAAGTGAAGACTTTCTTCTGTTAGGTTGTGCCAGTAGCTACCTGTGACAATGTGTCCTAGTGGATATGTGAAGTCGTGAGCCACCATTTTTGGGTTGCCAGATGTACCAGATGTAAAGTAAATGATAGAAATATCATTGTTTGTATTCACATTTGCTGGACGAACAAATTCTCCAGCGTTTTCTATGCCTTTTGTGAAGTCTTCAAAACCTTCATACACTTCTGGACCAACAGAAATAACGCTTTTCACAGAAGGACATTTTGGTAGAGCATTTTTGATGTGGTCTAGCACTACAGTTTCGCCAACTGCTACAATTGCCTTAATATCAGCAGCTTCACAACGATAGATAATGTCTTTTTCTGTAAGAAGGTGAGTAGCAGGAATAACTACGGCACCAAGTTTGTGAAGCGCAATAATAGAATACCAAAATTCGTATCTACGCTTTAATATAAGCATTACCATATCGCCTTTGCCAATACCTAAAGATTGGAAATAAGCAGCGGTTTTATCGGTTTTTTCTTTTAAATCTGCATAACTAAAGTCGATGTGCTCGCCTTTATCATTGGTCCAACAAATGGCACGTTTATTTGGTTCTTCTTTAGCCCACGCATCTACAACATCATACCCGAAATTGAAATTTTCAGGTGCTTTTATTTTTAAATTGTTTACAAAATCTTCTTGCGAAGTGAATTGGGTCTTTTCTACAAAACGTTCTAACATTGTTCCTTTAAATTATAAAATTATCGCTAAAAAGCGTGCTTTCTCATTGTTTAATGCTTTCATTCCGTGAGGTTTAGTAGCATCGAAGTAGATGCTGTCGCCTTCTTCAAGGATGATATCTTTACCATCAATTTGTAGTAGAAGAGTGCCCTTTTCTAGTAGGTTAAACTCTTGACCAGGGTGTGAGTTTAAGTGAATAGGAGCATCGTTTGGCTCTACTGTTACAAGGAATGGAGTAGCTTTTGCATTTTTAAAGCCACCAGCTAAGTCTCTATATTTGTAAGCTTTACTTCTTTCTACGGTAATTCCTAAACCCTTACGAGTAACGAAATAACTTTCTGCGTGAGTTTCGTTGCCAGAAATAAGCACTGCAGTATCAACATTAAATTTCTTAGCCACTTGGCAGATATAGTTCATAGGAATATCTACCTCGCCAGTTTCGTAGGTTTCGTAAATTCCTTCTTCTACACCTGTTTGTACAGCCATTTCTGCTGTACTCAAATCCATAGAATCACGAAGACCACGTAGGCGTTCTGCAATTTCTTTCATCATAATTCTAAATATTTTGATTTGTTATATTTTTAACTCCTAAATCCTAACTCCTAACTCCTAACTTTTTATAAGGCTCGCTTTTAGACCCTTGATAACAGCATTTGTAAAGCCATTTGCTTCCATCTCGTTTAGGCCCTTGATAGTAATGCCTCCAGGAGTGGTAACTTTGTCTATTTCAACCTCTGGGTGAGAGTCGTTTGTTTCCAACAAATCTACTGCACCACGAAGAGTTTGAAGCACTACTTCTTTTGCAACATTTGGATAAATTCCCATTTCAACGCCACCTTCTACTGCAGCTCTAATGTATCTAAATGCGTATGCAATACCGCAACTAGAAAGAGACATCATAGCATTTAATTGGCTTTCTGGCACTAGGAATGCTTTGCCAAGTTCTCCAAAAATTTCTAGAATTTCTGCTTCTTGTTCTTTAGTTGCGCCACAAGATGCAATTGTAGAAACACTTTGAAGCACATCTATTGCAGTGTTTGGAATAATACGGAAAATCACTGGTCTTTCTCCATTTTTGTCTAGAAGATTTAGAAGGTCTTCTATAGAAACTCCAGCAGCTATCGAGATTATAATTTGGTTTTTATAATCAAGTGTTTCTTTTACTTGTGATATTATTTGAGAAACTAGCCATGGTTTAACGGCAAGTATCACGATATCAGCATCTTTTACATTGGCACAGTTGTCTGTGGTAACGTCTATACTGTTGTTGAAGTTTTGTAAACTTCTCAATGCATCTTCGTTGATATCACTAACAGAAATTTTTCCTGCTAAACTGCTTTGTGAAAGTCCTCTGGCTATGGCTCCGCCCATATTTCCAGCTCCGATAATAGCTATATTTTTCATAATTCTAGAAAATTTGCGTAAAAATACTAAATAATGTGCAAAGTACACATAAAAATGCAGATAAATATAAGGGCTGGTAGAAGATTAATTATTCTCAAGTGCTTAATGTTTAGAATATTAATACCCAAACCCATTAGTAGAATACCACCTACAGCAGTGAGATTTTTAATGGTATCTTCCTCTATAGAATTCCCGATGAAATCGGCAAAAATTGTAATTCCGCCTTGGTAAATTAGTAGTGGAATTGCCGATAAAACTACTCCCAAGCCTAATGTGCTACTAAGCATAAAGGCACTAAATCCGTCCATTAAACTTTTTGTGATAAGTAAATCGGAAATTCCGCCTTTAAGTCCTTCTTCTATAGGACCTATTATGCTCATTGAACCCATACAAAAAAGTAGGAATGCTGTGATAAGACCTTCTGTGAATCTGTCGTTTTTAGATTTTGTGATTTTCTTAATTTTCTCAGAAAGGTGTTCGGTTTTTTCTTCTAGTTTTAGTGCTTCGCCCAATAGTCCTCCTATTATTAAACTTAGGATAACAAACATGGCATTGCTCATGTCTAGAGACATTTTTATACCTAGGGCAATTGTAAATAAACCAATACCCTGAAAGAATATGTCTTGGTATCTTTCTGGTAGGTTTTTCTTTACAATTAATCCTAGGCTTCCGCCTAAAATCACCGCTCCTGTATTTATAATTGTTCCTAGCATAAGGTGTATGTTATATATTTATACGTTAAAAATGCGATATTGCGATGAGCGGAAATAGATTTTATGCGATGATTAACGTTAAACAAAAGCGTTGTTTGAGCGCAGCGAGTTTAGCTTTTGTAGTTAATCATAAATAAAATCCCGTGAAGAGCTCTACTCGAATATTTTTTTATACACGACAAAATCTATAATTATAGGTAGGTGGTCTGAATATCCTCCGTTATACTTCAAACCATTATACGTACGTTTCGGACGCACATTCATATTTCTTTTATCTTCTTCTAAAAGGAATGGTGCTCGAAAAATATAAGCACTAGTTGGTTTTAGAAGACCAGAGGTAAAGAAACTTCCCGATACGATTATTTGGTCTAGCACACTCCACTGAGATTGGTATTTATGAGTACCAATAAAAGGGTTGTCTACAAATTGATAAAACATATTATACAAAGATGTGGTTTCGTATGGCTGAGAAAGAGGCTTTGCGCCAAGGGTCTCACATATACTTTTATCTTTAGGAGTATCGTTGAAATCTCCCATTATAATGATTTTTGCATTAGGATTTATAGAGAAAATGCTATCACAGTGTTCTCTCACCATAGACATTACTCCTACTCTATAATGTTCTGTTTTGTTTTTGCCTCCCAAACGAGAAGGTGTGTGACATACAAACACATGCAAAGTATCTCCAAAAGAAGTTTTTCCACTTACATAGAGCACATCGCGAGTGAGTTTGCCATCTGAGAATTCTTTTCTAAGAGGTTTACTAGATAAAGGGCTAAACTGTTCTGGATGATACAATAGTGCAGTATCTATGCCACGTTTGTCGGCTGAGTCGTAGTGTATAAACTTATAACCATAGTTTTTTAGCGGTGAATATCTCACCAAAGAAGTAAGAACATAATCGTTTTCTACCTCACACATACCCACTATAGCCACAGGAGTACCCTCTCCTACTGCAGTGATTACTTTTGCAATAGAATTTCGTTTTTCTTCATTCTTTTTGTTGGTCCAATGCCTTTTACCGCTGGGAAGAAAATCATCGTCATTGGTCTCTGGATTGTCTTTTGTATCAAAGTAGTTTTCCACATTATAAAACATTACTTTATAATGTGAATATGCTTGCAAAGTGGAGAGCAAAAAGATTAAGAATGGTAGTAAAATTAGTTTTCTCATATTTTTATTGAATATATTCGTAGCAACCTATATCTGAAGAACCATCTAACAAGCGTTCATTTCCTTCTAAATCTTTTGGGAATAGAGAAGAATACTCACTCGAAGCATAGCCAATTGCAGGTGAGGCAGATGTTAGATGATAATCATAAACACGATATGTATCATCTTTTATTTCTTCATAAACAAATTTAGGAGAAGAGTTTATAATACAGTCCACATAGATATTGGTATCCACTGTTTTCATGTGTTGTTTTACCAAACAATTTTTAAATACATACTCAGCAGGCAAACCTTCTTCGTCTAATTTATAATCTATCTCTGAAGAATAATTACCATAAACTATAGAGTTGTACATTTGTGCCTTTAAGGCATTTCTTTTATTTGAATAATATAAAATTGGTTGTGTTCTACCTCCCCAAGAGAATGAATAATTGTTTGTAAGTGTACAATGTATCACTTTATATTCACCGCCTTCTAAATGTAAGATATTCTCTCCTGCGTTGTATAACAGCGAGTTATATATTTCTACCTTGGCATTATTGGCACAAATAACATTGTACAACATATTTCTAATAACAGAACTCGTCACCGTAAGGGTGGTATTTTCTGTAGAAGTAGAGTCTATTACTATACCAAAATCGGCATTGCGCACATCTGTATATTCTAATGTATTACCAAAACTTGAAGATGCAATTTTGATACCTCCCCACTGACCAGATGCTTGGTCGTAACTTAGTGGCGGAACGGTATTCATAAAGTCGTCTCTATCACCACGTATTTCTACCATATTATTAATATCACCCTCTGATATTAAAGTGCCTTCTACCAAAATAACAGATGCCTTTTGGCAATAGAGTTTAGTGCCTTCTTTTAAGGTAAGTGTGGCGCCTTCTACTACTTTTAAGGTGTCTGAAATAAGAATTGGCATGTAGGCTGTGATAGTGGTATCTGCATATATGGTTTTATTCTTAAAGCGCTTAACATTTCTGCCATACGCCTCAAGTTGAAGTACTTGTGTGTGATTATTAAAGAAGAAATCTATACTATCACGCACTATAAAAGGAGTTTTATCGTTGTTTGGATCGATGAAAACTTGAATAAAAATCATCAAGCTATCCCCTGCATTTAGATAGGTATTGCTCACTACATCTGCAGAAATACCAGAGACACTCATTTTATAGTTTTCTGCCTCGTTTAGTGTTATACTTTCTAGTAAGACTCTATTTTTTGAAGGATTATACACTTTTAGTTTGTATGTTGCTGAGCCTTGGTTGGTAAATATAGTATCGAAACGTACTGTATCTGAGGAAAATTTCAGCATCAAGGAAGTATCTGTACTTATTTTGTCTGCTTCGCATGAAACAAGCGCTGTGAGCAAAACAAGCGCAGATATGAATATGTAGAATATATTTTTTACCATTATTTTTACACTTAAAAAAGTGAACAAACTATTTTGTACAAAAATAAGAATTTGATTGCGTTTTTACGTAAAAAAAACATTATATTTGTAGTACAAATTTTAAATTTTATAGTTATGGCTAGTAGAAAAGCACTTAAAAAAGACATTAATTACTTGTATGCAGAACTTCTAACAGAATGTTTCAAACTTTCTTGTGTGAGCGCAGCAGAAAACCACGACAAAATAGAAGTTTTATTCAATAAAATATTCTTAAGTAGTAATGACTTTATCACCCGCGCTGGCAAACCAGATGGCAAAGACAATCCAAAATTAGTAAAAGCATATTACAGAAAACTAGGTCAAGACTTACTAAACGACGTTATGGCCATCAGTAAAGAACTTGAAGAACTTGCTTAATAATGAAACAGAGAATTTATAAACTCCTTATGAAGCTTTCGTCTTGGGAAATAGAAGGAACACTTCCTAAGGACAAAAAATTAGTTATCTGTGTTGCACCCCATACTTCAAACTGGGACTTCCTTATAGGTAAAATAGCATACGGCTCACTAGGGAAAAAAACATCTTTTCTTATCAAAAAAGAATGGGTGGACAATATTCTAGTGGGTTGGTGGCTTAAACTTCATGGAGCAATTGGTGTGGCACGTGATAAAAAAACATCACTAACAG
Source organism: uncultured Bacteroidales bacterium (assembly GCA_937911235.1). Lineage (GTDB taxonomy): Bacteria > Bacteroidota > Bacteroidia > Bacteroidales > Paludibacteraceae > Enterocola. Next base: position 32,350 of record CALDPN010000086.1, on the reverse strand, counting down.
ACAGACTTGCCGAACAAATTAAAAAAGCAAAAGAACTGCACCTTGCTATCACCCCAGAAGGTACTCGCAAAGCAAACCCAGATTGGAAAATGGGATTTTATCATATTGCAAAAAAAGCAGATATTCCTATTTTAATTGTTGGTTTAGACTTTAAAGAGAAAAAGGCTAAAATTTTAGACCTTTTCAAACCTACCGACAACGAAGCTCTTGATATTAAGTATATTAAAGAAAGATATTTAGGCATCACAGCCAAAAAACCAGAATATTTCGATTTAGGCCTAGCGTGAAAGAGACATTAAGAATTAGCCTAGTGCAAATGGATGTGATTTGGGAAGACATAAATGCCAACCTAAACCACGTAGAAGAACTACTACAAAACCTCCCAGAGAGCGACATAGTGGTTCTTCCTGAAATGTTTACTACTGCATTTACCGTTTCTGCTCCAGACCTTGCTGAAGGAAACGACGGCACTACCATGCAAACCGTGAGCAAATGGGCTAAGGAATATAATTCTCTTTTTATAGGAAGCTTTATAGCCAAAGACGGCGATAAATATTTCAATAGAGGTTTTGCAGTATTCCCTAACGGAAACAAACTATTTTACGACAAAAAGCATTTGTTTTTAGGGGGAGAAGAAAGAATTTTCACTTCTGGACGCAAACCTCTTATCTTTGAATATGAAGGTTGGAATATAAACCTTGCCATTTGCTTCGACCTTCGCTTCCCTGTTTGGCTTAGAAATAAAGACCTAAAATACGACTTAATGATATTTGTGGCTGAATGGCCAGTAAACAGACAGTTTGCTTTCGATACCCTACTGCTTGCAAGAGCCATAGAAAATCAATCTTACGTGTGTGCATGCAACAGAGTGGGCAAAGACAACAATCATTTAAGTTATTCTGGTGGTTCTGTTTGCATCGATTACAGAGGAAAAGTAATTGACAAAGCAGAAGAAGGCAAAGAAGAAATTAGAACATTTACAATTGATAAACAACCAATGGAGAAATTTAGACAAAATTTCCCATTTTGGAAAAGCGCAGATTAATTATGTTAAAAGGAAAAATAGCACTTATCACTGGAGCTGCTCAAGGCATTGGTAAAGGTATTGCCTTAGAGTATGCAAAAAAGGGTGCCACAGTGGCATTCACAGTGAGAAAACACGACGAACGCAGCGAGTCTTTGGCAAACGAGATTGCAGCAATGGGCGGCACAGCAAAAGCATACGCTGCTGATGCTGCATGCTTTACTTCTGCTTCTGAAGTAATTGCAGAAGTGATGAAAGACTTTGGCAGAATAGATATTTTAGTAAACAATGCAGGTATTACAAAAGATGGTCTTTTAATGCGTATGACAGAAGAACAATGGGACGCAGTAATCAACACCAACCTAAAATCTGCATTCAACTATGTTCACGCCATCACACCTATTATGATGAGACAACGCTCAGGTAGCATTATTAATATGACATCTGTGGTAGGTATTAGTGGCAATGCTGGACAAGCAAACTATGCAGCTTCTAAAGCAGGTATGATTGGTTTAACCAAATCTGTTGCAAAAGAACTTGGCAGTAGAGGCGTTAGAGTAAATGCCATTGCACCAGGCTTTATTGCTACAGATATGACAGGCGTGCTAAACGAAGACCTTAAAAAACAATTGATTCTTAATATTCCACTACGCAGAGAAGGTAAAGTAGAAGACGTGGCTAATGTGGCAGTTTTCTTGGCTTCAGACATGGCTTCTTACGTAACTGGTCAAGTAATTAGTTGCTGTGGTGGCTTAAACATTTAATATGGTAGAGATAGAAATAAACGATATGCAATTTTATGCTCACCACGGCTGCTACTCTCTGGAGCAAAAGGTGGGTACATACTTTACAGTGTCAATGCGTTTGAAATACGATGCCACAGAGGCTATCGAGACAGACGACGTTACTAAAGCTGTAAACTACCTTTCTGTATATCAAACAATAAAAAAAGAGATGGAAAAACCATCTCACTTAATAGAACACGTGGCCCAAAGAATTAAAACCACAGTTCTGAAAGAATATCCTCAAATTGTAGAAGCAGAAGTGAAACTTTGCAAACTTAACCCTCCACTAGGAGGGCAAGTTACACAAGTTTGTGTTAAGCTATAATTACCATTTCAATTTATATTCGCTCATATTTCCGCAGTTGTCGTAGACACGAAACTCTAGGTTATATGGGCGTTTTGCTTTTAGTCTCTTTTTATCTACTTTATAAGACACTCTGCCGTGGAAGTCTTCTTCAAATAGCACCCATTCTCCGTTGATATAGCCCTCGTATCTTTTCACACCACTTTGTTTGTCAACTAGTTTTAAAAGTATTCTATTTGATGTGCGAGACTGTGGACGTATCTCTGGAGCAATAGTATCTACTTTTACTGTGAAATCGCCTAAAGTATTTGTTTTAGCAAGCAAGATACTATCATTGTACAACTTAGTATTTACATAGTTCCAATCACCTTTTCTCGATTTGCGAGCCACATAATGCTTATCTGCAGGCACACTATCTTTAGGTAATTTTATAAATAATCTTGCATAGTTTTGTAGAGGTTCTGTAAGGTAATGCATTTGATATACATTGGCATTTAATGCGCTATCAAATTTCACTTTATGGTCGAAATATACATTATCATAAAAGCTTCCTTTTGGAATAACCATTCCGTAGCCTTCACCTTCCACGATAGATGTAAATCTATAATCTAGATATGTGCCACTATCTTTTAATACCAACGGAATTTCCTTTTGCACACCTTTAATTACAAAATTTAGTTCTGATGTATTTCCTACTACGTCTGCAATAAGAATGCGCACTTTATAGTCTTTTTCCTCATTTATATCCAAATAACCTTTATTGTAAGAGGTATAAAAAGGTAGTGGGTTATTTGGAAGTAGATAACATCTCATAAATGTATCTCTAGTTTTTTGCCACTGACCATAATTGATAAATGAGTTTATATATCTAGAGTCGTCTAGTGAAAACTTATCAATGGTATAACTAAAGGTAAGTTTATCGTCAACTAGTAGTTTTAGCGACTTAACACCATAGAAGTTGTTTTGACCTGTCATATAGTCGAATGCTTTCACCTCTATGCCTATCTTACCCCATGCTTTAATGGTAGGAGCCGTGTACTGGCCAGTGCCTACGCGTTTTACTCCATACATTTTAAATGCGGCAGAGCCATCTACCAAACCTAAACCAGATACTGGGTTTATAGCAATATTCTTGAAACGAGGATAAACATTGTCATATACGTTATACAAAGGTTGTGCATCGTAAACATACACTCCTGTTGTATCACGTATTTCAAAGTGAAGGTGAGGACCACCAGAAGAACCAGAATTTCCACCCCAAGCTACTTGCTGTCCTTGTTTAACTGGCAATTCATTTGGCTTAAGATAAGCGTCGATTTCAAAAGTTTTATTCTTGTATTGATAATCTCTTACCCACTCTGTTATTTCTGGAGTAAATCTATCTAAGTGAGCATATACAGAAATCACGTCTTTATGTTTTAAATATAGACAATTTCCATAACCACCTTTTGAGATAGATATACGCCAAACATAACCATCATCTATGCTATACATAGGAAGCCCTATCTGCTGCTCGGTTTTTATATCTATACCAGAGTGAAAGTGATTTGGTCTTAGTTCACCAAAACTTGCACTAAGGGTAACAGGTATATCTACAGGAGATATTAGATGATTTGGCACCTGAGCGTAGGCGCAAATATTAAGAAATACAAATAAAACTAAAAAAATCTTCTTCATATAATTAATAAAACAATAGGGCAACCTTGAAGTCGCCCTATTAAAATATTGAGTATAATGTGTATTATTGCTCGTTTGCTCTATCCATAGCAGCATAGTTAAGTTTTAATGCGTATGCTCTACGTAAAGCTTGTTTGATATCGGTTACGATACCCATTTTTGTATCTTTATCTACTTTTAAGCATACAGTCAATAAATCTTGTTCGTGCTCTGGCATTGCAGAACGTTCAGAAACCACATAGTTTTCAATTTGGTTTACATCAGCAAATGCGTCGTCAAGCTGAATACGTGGCTCTGTACCATATTGAGCTCTAAATTTAGCTACTGGTTTACCAACGTAGATATTACGAACTAGAGTTTTCTTTTCTAGTTTTTGTAATTCAGTTGCTTCTGGCATTGCGATACCTACTTTATAATCCACTTCTTTCATAGAGGTAGAAATCATAAAGAAGAATAATAGCATAAAGATGATATCAGGTAGTGACGCTGTACTAATAGCTGGTATCTCTTTAGTAGATGAATTATCTCTAAATCTTCCCATTATTTTTTTCCTCCATAGTTTTTAGGTTCTGCTTCAGATATTTTTTGTGGATAAATCTTTTGGATTGCCTTTTGTTGATCTTCATTTAGATCGTCATATAGTTGTCCAAATTTAGCTTTAGCTATGTCATTACGTAATTCATTGTAAGCAGCCACAAGTTCATTTTGCACATTGATATATGCAGCGTATGAAGTACCGCGGTCGTTTTGTAATGAGATTACGTGGTTTTTAGTTACAGCTACATTACCGAAGTATTCTACTTCAATTACTTCTTTTTCTGGTAGATTTTCGGCGTTACTTTCGTTTTTGATAAATTCCTTTGCTTTATCTTTAAGTTCAGACACATCTGCATATTCGCCTTGTACTAGTAATTGGTCATTACTGTTAAGTAGCACTACGAATACGTTACGTTCTTTTACCTTCAAGTCCTCTGTTTTTTGTTCTGCAGGAACAGGAGGAGGAAGACGACGTGCCAAACCTTTATTTACCGCCATAGTGGTGGTACATAGGAAGAATACCAAAAGCAAAAACGCGATATCGGCTGTTGAACTTGAGTTCACTTCAGGCACTTTCTTTTTTGCTCTTGCCATAATATTCCCCTTTCTTATTTAATTTTTTTGAATAGACCACCTACAGCCATTAGTACTAAACCAATTGCAGTTAGTACATAAGTAGAATATAATTGCATATCAACTATTCTAACCCAAACTTCTGAGATAGGTTCTACACCTAATACTTCTACTTGTTTGCCATCTGATACAAAATATGTAACGATTAAAAGGATAGCTAATAAAGTAAACACTAAAATAGATTTAAGTGCTTGTTTTGGATTTGCAATAGCTTTTCTTACGAATTCAAATGTTTGACCTATCACTACAATAATAGCAGCAATAGCAACAAAAGAATACATAAGCAATATCAAACTGTTTGTGTAAACAGGTTCAATATATTCTGCATTAGGATCGACATCGCCACCTAAGTAGAATAATAAACCTACCACAACAGTTGCTGCGCTAAGTATATATAATACTATTGATGATAATTTATTTAACATAATCAAATCTCCTAGAAATTATTTTTTTACATTGTATTTCATTAAGATATCTAACATAGTGATAGAAGAATCTTCCATGTCTGCAACGTTAGATTCGATACGAGATAGAATGAAGTTATAGAAAATTTGAAGGATGATAGCAACGATAAGACCAAACACAGTAGTAATAAGAGCTACTTTAATACCACCAGCAACGATAGTAGCTGAGATATCACCTGCTTGTTGGATACGGTCGAACGCTTCGATCATACCGATTACAGTACCCATGAAACCTAACATAGGAGCAAGACCGATGAATAGACCAATCCAGCTAACGTTCTTTTCTAACATACCAGCTTGTACACCACCGTAAGCGATGATAGATTTTTCTGCTACGTCGATACCTTCGTCGATACGCATTAGACCTTGGTAGAAGATAGAAGCAACAGGACCACGAGAGTTGCGGCAGATTTCTTTAGCAGCTTCAACACCTTCTTCTTCTAGTGCTTTTTCTACAGCAGCTAATAATTTTTTAGAATCAGTGCTAGCCATTGCTAAGTAGATGATACGTTCGATAGCGATTGCTAAACCTAGTACAAGACAAAGAGCACAAGTACTCATGAAGCCAGCACCACCTTCGATGAATTTTTGTTTTAGAGCTTGGTGAATACCGCCTTGAGCTTCTTCTGCTGGAGCAGCTTCTTCTTCAACTACTGCAGGTTCTTCTGAGATAGCTTCTACTTGTTCTGTTGCTACTGAATCAGCTACTGGAGCAGCTTCTTCTTGTGCATAAACACTAAACATACTTAAACCAGCTAATACAGCTAGCATTGTGATTAATTTTTTCATGTTACTTTTAATTTTAATGAATATTATTAGTTAATTAAATTATTGAATACTTTTCTATGCTAAGAACACGAGATTTGACGCACTGCTCCTAAAACGAGTGCAAGTTACAAAAAGAACGAGAAAAACACAAAGATTTTAAGAAAAAACTTCGCTCAAAGGTGTTAAAAAAATAATCTTTGGGCATTTTCTGTAGTCTTATTCTTTATTTCCTCTGGTGAAACACCATAAATTTGGGCTATTTTTTCTGCTATATGAACTAAATATGTAGGTTCATTTCTCTTTCCTCTATGAGGCTGAGGGGTAAGATATGGCGAATCGGTTTCAAGTAAAATCCTATCTAATGGAATTTCACCCAATCTTTCTGGGAATTTTGCATTTTTATATGTGATAACTCCACCCAATCCGAAGTAAAAATCACCATATTCAAGATATTGCTTAGCATTTTCTGGATATAAACTAAAGGCATGCACCACACCTCTAATAGATTTACCTTTAAACTTCTTCAAACTATCAATTATTTCTGCATAGGAATCTCTACAATGTATGCAAATAGGCAAGTCTTTAGATATTGCCACATCTATATGATGTTCGAATGAAATTTTTTGTTCTTTTATATAGGTTTTATCCCAATAAAGGTCTAAACCAGTTTCGCCAATGGCTATATAATCATTTTTCTGAACCTCAGCATCAAAAAAATCTAACATTGCCAGATAATCTTCGCCTATACTTGTGGGATGAATACCCAACATCACCGATGTAAAATCTGGATATTTACTATGAAAGGCCTTTATTTCTGCCCAAGTTTCTTTATCTACATTTGGTAGGATAACATGTTGCACACCAGCCTCTTTGCATCTATTTACCATCTCCTGATAATCGGCAGAGTACGCTGAATCATAAATATGAGCATGAGTATCTATCATAATATATCTTTTAGGTCTGTTAGCTGAGTTATAGTATATGTAGGAGTAAATGGAAGTGCCAACTTATCTGGACTTGCTGAAGTACAAAACCAAACTTGGTGCAAACCTGCATTTTTTGCTCCTTGAATATCTGCCAAGAAATTGTCTCCTATTACTATAGATTCTTTTTTCTTGGAGTTTGTAGATTTTATAGCAGTATCGAAAAACTCTCTACTTGGTTTGTGCGCCTTAATCTCTTCTGAGAAAAATAGTTTGTCAAAGTATTTGTAAAGTCCTGCTCCTGAGAGTTTTTTGTGTTGAATTTCAACAAAACCATTAGACACAAGATATAGCTTATAACCTTTTGATTTTAAATAGTCTAAGGTTTCTTTGCAACCTGGCATAAGAACAGTTTGCTCGGAAAGCAGGGGCAAATAATTGTTTTGCATACCCTCTTCCACCTCAGGCATATCTATTTTTTTTACTCGCAATGGATAGGCAAAACGTTCTTTGTTTAGTTCGTCTTTATTAATCTTGTTTAGAGCATATTGCTCCCATAGGTAGTCATTATGCCCACTGTATATTTTAAAGTACTCGTCAAAGTCTTTAAAATACTTATCTAAACCATACTTAAAAAATAATACGCTCAGGACGTTCTTTGAATTTGTCTGAAAGTCCCAAAGCGTATTATCTAAGTCTATAAAAATGTTTTTATACAATTATTTAACCTGTATTATAAGATATTTTGATGCATTCCAGAAATCAGTTGGATTTTTGATTACTAGAGTGTATTTTTTGTCTTCGCCACGAGTTAGTTCGTATGAACCTTCTGGGTGTTTGGTTAAGATTTTTGCAGATTTAGAATCTGTAGCTAAACGATCGAATGTACGTACGTCAATAGGAGTAAATAACGAAGTACGATAGCCTGAATCTTTGTCTTTTACGTTAATATCGTTTGCTCTAAGTTCTTTTCTGGTACCCATGAAGAAATATGCAGTGTGAAGAGCAACATCTTGTGCGTTTAGTTGAGCAAGTTGTGCTTCTGATAGCGCTGTAAGCTCTGCTGCACGTTGACCAACGATTTGATTTTCTACTAATAAGCTATCAATTTTGAAGTTTTTGCTTTCTAGATCTTTGTATAGTTTAGTAATCTCTGCGTTTTTAGCTTTTAGGTCTTTTTTAAGACGATTGATAGTTTTTTGAAGTTTTGTGTTTTTAAGATCGCTTTCGTTGAATTTTTCTTCTAGTTCAGCAATTTTAGCGTTATTTTCTGCTAAAAGATTGCTAATCATGTAGATATTTTCTTGTACTCTTTGTTTTACACCTTGTGAACCTTCTTCGTATGATACCATTGAAAGCATGTTTTGTGATTCACGAATAGCCTCGAAGCTAGAGTCTACGTCTTGAACAATATCCATATAACCTAGCAACTCGTCTAATTGAGTTTGTTGAAGTGCTTGAATAGAGTCACGCTGAGCACGCATGTCTTTAAATGCTTGTGTTTCAAAATCACAAGAAGTAAAAGCAAAAGCTAATGCTAATACTGATAAAATTGTAAGTTTTTTCATAATGTTAAATATTAATGTTATTGATTGATTATTCCTTTTATCACGGACAATGCACGCACGGTTGCTGAGCCTGTCGAAGCATTGTCCCTACATTTTACCTGCTACTACGAGCACAAACTCCCCCCTTGGTTCTGTTTTGGTAAAATGCTCTATTAGTTCTGCCAAAGTGCCGTTAATTGTTTGATTGTGAAGCTTTGATATTTCGCGAGAGGCAGACGCCAGTCTATCTTCCCCAAAGAATTCTGCAAATTGTTTCAAAGTTTTTAGCACACGATATGGAGACTCATAAAATATCATGGTACGAGTTTCTTCTTGCAACAATGTAAGACGGGTGTTTCTACCTTTCTTTTGTGGCAGAAAACCTTCGAAACAAAATCTATCCATTGGAAGACCTGAGTTTACAAGTGCTGGAATTGCAGCTGTAGCTCCTGGCAAACATTCTACTTCTATTCCGTTTTTTATGCACTCTCTAGCCACAAGGAAACCTGGATCAGAAAGTCCTGGAGTGCCTGCATCAGAAATCACCGCACCTGTTTGTCCTGCCTTTAAATGCTCAATTACTGAGGCAACTGACTGATGCTCATTGAATTTATGATGCGCCCAAAGTTTGTTGTCTATCTCGAAATGTTTTAATAAAACCGACGATGTACGTGTATCTTCTGCAAGTATGAAATCCACTTCTTTTAGAACTTTAATGGCTCTAAAAGTCATATCCTCCAAATTTCCTATTGGCGTAGGAACAACATATAGTTTCATTATACTAGAATTTTGGTTTTATAATATCATAAAAATACACCACAGTAGCATCTTCTTCGTCCCAAGCAAACTTTTGCACTAGATAATCTACTGCTTTGTCAAAATCTTCTATTTTGTTTAGTATATCTATGGTTTCTTTAAAAAGTTCGTCGCTATTTGAGAACAAATCGTGACGGAAACGGAATCTATCATTTAAGCCAATCACTGACATTAGGTTACGAAGTTCTAGTGCTTCTTCCGGTTCTGACTCACGGACAATGCACGCATTGTCCCTACTCTCTTCTATTGGCACTGCAACGGGCGCAGGTTCTTCAACTCCTAACTCTTCAACGGGCGCTTCGACAACAGGTTCTGGTTGCTTCACAGGTTCAGCGACCTCTTCAGCATCTCGGACAATGCACGCATTGTCCCTACTCTCTTGTTTAGGTTCTTTAACTCCTAACTCCTCACTCCTAACTCCTAACTCTTCGACAGGCTCAGCGACCGAAACCCCTAACTTCTTATCGAGTTCTATCATTGATTCTAGAACTGCAAGCTTTGCAAGAGTAACTTCTACTTGTTTTTTAATTGAATTTAAATCGTTTTTTATCTCTAATATTAACGAATTTTTATCCATAAAAATTGTATAAACTATGTTTATTAATTACATTTGCAAATGTAAACATTTTAAATTTATGTAGCAAATGTTTGAAAAACCATTTACACTAGATTCTACTGTTAGATTAATTATTAGATTAAGCATATTTGCGCTACTTATATACGCTGTATATATGCTAGGCGACGTTTTGTTACCATTTGTGGCCGCTTGGTTTGTGGCTTATATGCTAAATCCGTTTGTAAACTTTTTTCAAAACAAACTGAAAATTAAAAATAGAACTGCTAGTGTAATAATAGTTTTAATCCTACTTATAGGACTTATTGGGGCTTTTTTCTATTTTATTTTGAATAGTTTGAGCAAAGAATTGTCGGATTTACAGTTTCTTGCTCAGCAGTTTGTTTCGAATAAAAACGCATCTCAATATCCTGGTTTTATTAAACCACATTTAGAAACTTTCCTTGCTTCACTCAATTTTGAGCAATGGCTGAAAGAATTTACATATGATGAATTTATAAACGACTTAGTTCCACAGGCTTTCGAGGTGGTTTCTGCTTCGCTTAAGTACGTGGCAGGTGCAGTAGTTATATTTTTGTTTACACTTTATCTTTTCTTTATTATGAAAGACTTTGATAATTTGTCTGACAAATGGAACAAATATGTACCAGCACAATACAGAGAGTTTTCTATTAAGTTGATTCATGATATGGGAACTTATATGAATACTTACTTTAGAAAACAAGCACTAATTTCTATTATCGTGGGTACTTTATTTGCTATTGCATTTAGTATAATGGGGCTTGGAATGTCAATTGGTCTTGGTCTGCTTATTGCCGTGCTACACATGATACCATATATGCACACATTGGGCATAATCCCTGCACTATTCGTGGCACTTGTGCAATCGGCTCAATATGGTGATAGTTTTGGACTTTATGTGTTATACATTGTATTAGCATTTGGTATTATACAGGTAATTGTTGATGCAGTTTTAGTTCCTAAGATAATGGGCGATGCCACAGGACTAAATCCTGCTGTTATTTTGTTGTCACTTTCTATTTGGGGGGCGATGTTTGGAATTTTAGGCATGATTATTGCACTACCTATTACTACACTCATAGTTTCTTATTATGAGTATTATGTATTAAAGATAGGTGCAACGCAAAAGGAGGAGAAAAAAAATGAGTAATTTTAATCAACAAGATATTTATCAAAGATATTTAGATGATGGCATCAATAATTTCAGTACGAAGGAATTATTGGACCTAACTGATATTCTTTATGGCCTTGGAAAATACCATGAGATAATTGATGTGGCAGAATATACCATATCACTTATCGATATGGGCATAAGCAATAATTTTATAGACGACGGGCTAGATGAATGGTACAACGAACTACCAGAAGATGACGCTGAAGGATATAATATAGAGCAACCTGAAGAATATAAAGAAGAGAAGGAAGAGGAAGATATCGAAGATGGCGACGAAGAAAGAAGCGACGACAAGATAGATTCTCTTAGAGAATATCTTATGAAACTTATTATTGAGTGTGCACTCAGAGTGGGCGATTACGACAAGGTATATCCTACTATAGACCATATCTTAGCCACCACAGACATAAGGGAAGCAGACCTTTATAATGATGTTTCTCTTATTGCTATGACAGCAGGAGACCATTCATTTGCTATTAAATGCTTAAAAAAAATATTAAACGATTCTATACACAGGGTAGCAGCTATAAACAATATCGCACTTTGTTATGAATCGATGGGTGAAGTTGAAAAAGGCATTAAACTTCTTCAAGAGCACTTAGACGAAGACCCATACGACAATATCACTTGGATAAACTTTGGTAATCTTATGGCTAGAAGCAACGACTTCGACGAAGCCATTAAAGCTTTTGATATAGCTTTTGCCATAGACGACACAAATCTTGCGTGCCTTAAAAATCTAGCTAGAGTATATAAGGTGAAAGGCAACCTTAATAAAGCTATTAAATATCTAGACGACGCAGAGAAGCTAGACCCAAATGATTATGAGGTATTAATCATAAAGGCAGAATGCTATCTGCTTATGAACAAGCCTAAAAAGGCTATTAATTTATTTAAGACTGTGCTAGTAGAATTCCCAGACAGAGCTGAGATATATCATTCACTAGCAGTGGCTTACATTTTAGACGACCAAGCAGAAAAAGGATATAGAGCAGCTGTGAAATCGTGGGAGTTAGACCCTGAGAATCATTTCTATAAGTCTTTTGTAGCTAAGATTTTAGGCGAAGACAAAGGCCTACGTGCTCAAGCCGACAAACTTAACAGAGAACTATTAAGAGACTCAAAAGACCCTAACATTCACATGATAGTGGCTCAATATTATTTGAATGCAAACAACCCTAATAAAGCACTAAAAATTGCTCTTGAGGTGGAAAAGGATTGTCCTGATATGCACCATGTAAACATCTTTATCTCACGTTGTTACACCGTATTGGGCGATTTTGATGCTGCACAAAAAGCATTTGACAAAGAACCAGACGAACTAGCGAAACAAGAATTTTATAATACACTTAATAATGCAAAAAGTAATTAGTTTAATTGCTGCTATGCTATTTGCAACATGTGCATTTAGCCAAGACAGTGCAAAAGTAGAAAAAGTTGAAAAAGTAGAAAACCCAAGCATAATTCAAGTAGTAGAAAATTGGTATGAAGAAAACATGAACTACTATACCATTACTGCTCTTATGGCTGTGGAAAGTTCTTTCATTCCCTTCCCTTCTGAAATTGTAATTCCTCCTGCTGCATATATTGCAAGCAAAGAAGGAAGCAGTTTAAATATCTATTTAGTAGTTATTTCTGGTACATTAGGCGCACTTATTGGAGCATTAATCAATTACTTTTTAGCCCTTTGGCTTGGCAGACCTATTATGTATAAATTTGCCGATAGCAAGATAGGACACCTTTGCCTTCTAAGCAAAGAGAAGATACAAGTGGCAGAAGACTATTTTGTGAAACACGGCAAAATCTCTACCCTAATTGGCAGACTTATACCAGCGGTAAGACAACTTATTTCTATCCCTGCTGGTCTTGCTAAAATGAATTTATTTTCATTCTGCTTGTTTACCGCTCTAGGTGCTGGCGCTTGGAACTGCGTTCTTGCATTACTGGGTTACATTGCACAAGGTCAACAAGACCTAATTGAAGCATATAGCCACGAACTTTCTGTGGTGATTATGGCTCTTTTTGCCATTTTAGTTATTTACTTTATCATCAAACACTATGCTAAGAAAAACAAATAAACATATTACAAAAGAGTACGGCATCATTGGAAATCCTCTGTGCCATTCTCTTTCACCTACGTTTTTTAACGAGAGATTTGCCCAGAAAGGAATTCCTTCTGAGTATTTAAAGTTTGAGATAAGCAGTATAGAGGAGTTCCCTAATATTATTAAGGAGCATCCTATGCTTGTAGGGCTAAATGTAACAATTCCCTACAAACAAGCTGTTATTCCTTATCTTGACGAACTAGACGAGCACGCTAGCGCAATGGGCGCAGTGAATGTAGTGAAAGTAGAAACTCGTGAAGACGGCAGCAAATACCTAAAAGGTTACAACACCGATTGGTATGGTTTTACAGAGTCTTTTAAACCACTTATCAACGATAGTCACAAACAAGCTCTTATCCTAGGCACTGGTGGAGCAAGTAAAGCTATTGCATATTCACTAGACTTACTTGGTATTTCATATAAGTTTGTGTCTAGAAACAATGTAGAAAATGGTCTTACATACGGCGAACTAACAGACGAGATAATCAAAGCGCACACAGTGCTTATAAACACATCGCCTGTGGGTACTTTCCCAAATGTGAAGGAATGCCCTAATATTCCATATCACTGCATCACAAGAGACCACGTTGTTTATGACCTTATCTATAATCCGATTGAAACCTTATATTTGCGTCAAGCCGAAACATGCGGGGCACGCATCCAAAACGGTTGGCCAATGTTCGTAAACCAAGCACTCAAGTCGTACGAGATATGGGAAGGTGTAAAGTGGAGTGAGTAAAAATTACACATCGTGTTCTACATATGTGAACTTAGTTTGTCCTATCACAAACTTGTCGCCGTGATATAGGTGAATGCGTTTGTCTATGATAGCTGGTTTACCTTTGAAAGTGACGCCGTTTTCAAGTGGAATAAGATAGATATTACCTCCTATCATTTTTAGTTCTGCTTGTTTTGGGGCAATGGCACTATTTATATCCCAAGACATTTGCAGATTACAATCCACAGACTTACCTATGGTAACGCAGCGGTTTATAACTTGTGCGTTCATCCACTTATAAAGTGCCAACTCCATAGTTTTAATTGGTCCTTCCACCTTTATAAAATAGCGTTCAGATTGTGGAAAATTTATAGCAAGACTGGCTGCTAAGCCGATGCCATATATTAAACAACTTACCAATAATAAATCTCTAGTATCTATGTGTGAATGTGTTGAATAATTCCAAAGATACATTGAGGCTATTGAGAATCCCATAGAAATAGTTGCACCCATTAATGCTTTTTTCAGTTTAATATCTGTTTTAAATGCTACTGCATATGCCACTATATAACCATTTAATGCCCATGGTATCCAGTCTATCATATAATAATAACCTTTTAGCTTGAATGCGATTAGTGCCAACACTACTAATAGATATGTAAGATAACCACATATACCTGCGACTAAAGATTTTATAAGTACCACAACTGTGCGTTTGTACAACCATTTACCATGACTAGAAAGTAAACTTAAGGCAAGGGTTAAACAGAAACACATAAAGAAACCAAAGTATGGTGCAGCAAACATGCCTGATGTTACATTATTGTGTAAACCAAACACCATATCTCTTAAAGGGTCAAATTGTGAAACCTTATCATATATTCCATTTATAAATGACAGATCTGAGTGGAAGGTGCCTAATATAAAGAAGAACCATGCTACGAACCCTGCCAATGTACCAGCTAAAAGCCACTTCATATAATAAGGTGCATTTTTCTTATCGAAAATGTTTTTGTCGTTGTAATAGTGCTTTCCTAAATTGCATCTTCTGCCATATTCAGGGCATCTGTATAAATTTTCTTTCCAACAAGACATATCCATAACGTGCTCACATTTCACTACTATCTCGTCGCCTATCTCGAATGGTGTTTTACAATAGTAGCATGAATCTGGCACTTGGATGCCTCTCCAACTCATATTTGGCCCTGTATATTTGGTTACGTATTTATACTTGAAGATACGATATTTCACATAAGGTTCTATTAGTTGAAATACCACGTAGATGGATAATACTAATATTAATGTAAATACTGCGGCTTGTATTAATACGCTATATAAACCAGAACCATTGACTATAACAGGTTTATACACACTACCTAAAGAATATGATTTAGAACCTGTGAAAAGTAGTTCTCCATCATACATACAATTAACCTTAAGTATTCTTTCGTCGCCACGGTAAATTTTATGATCTGGATTTGTAAGTTTTAGTCTAAAATCCACTTTTTCACTATCTCTACCACGCATTACCTCTGTAGCTATTTGTTTCATATCCACGTCTGGAATATACGCTCCACCCAAGCCTTTGCAAATGTATGTGAATATGTTTTCTACATCATTCTCCACTGCAAACTCATCGTCTTTTTCTTCGTTGAAGTTTACATAACAAAATTGTAGTTTATCGTCTTGCTTTGTTTGGTTTAGTAATATTTCTTGATACTCAAAGTGTTTAGGATCTATAGGTTTATCACCATTGTAGATATGTCCGTCGGAAAACACAATAAGTACTTTATTTTCTGTTGCTGTTTGTGAGAAAAATTCAGAATCTTCACTTTTCATCTCATCCATCTTAGCAACTATACTACCAAACAATTTTTTAGGAGCTTGATTTGGAATAAAGTAATTGTCTAGAACATAATCTGTAGCAGGATAAGTTGGGCTCACCTTGCCATCTTGCATAAAGGCTACATATAGTTGGTTTTCAAAAACAAACTCTCTCAAACTTTCTACTGCCCCTTTCTCTTTTTCTATTTGCAATTCGTCTAAAGACAAGTCCACTAGCACTAGACCTTTGATGCCTAAATCTTTTATCTTTTCTGAATGAAGGTTTTTAGCACCTCTGAAAATTGGCTGAGCAGATTCTGTAATCTTATTCATATCAGAATCATATTCTGTAACATTTAGTTTTATCTTGCCAATGTGAAGTCTTTTCTTTGGCATAAAGGCATCTTTGAAATGCACCCCTATTGAGAAATCCTTATAATTCTCATCGAATTGAATATCAGAAATTTCAAGATTTTCAGTTTCACTGGTAGTGTTATCTAATTTACCTTCTGAACAACCTACTGCTATTAGCATTAAAAATGCTAAACATAAAAATTTACAAGTTTTCATAGCCATTATATATTTAAATGGAAGGTATTTCTTCTTCGTTTTTCTTTAATAATTCTTGATACTCTTTGGCGCTCTTACGCATTTGTTGGGATGCTTGTATTTTTGCTTGTACCATATTGGCAAACATAAGTAGCATTGCCACTGCAGCAAAACTATATAGGTAATCTTTTATCCTAGTTAGAAATGGTTTATATTCTGCAGCCTGTATTTTTTCTGAAAGTCCTTTAATTTCTATATACTCCTCTTCTAATTCTTCCATTCTCTTTTTAAGGGCTGGATATTCTTCTGATATAGTTTTAGAGTCCTCGTAACGAGCTGTAATATCACTAAAAGTAAGTCCTTCTTTGGTTTTAAGTTTTTCTAGTAGTGATGCAGTTTGTTTTAGCATAGAGTATTCTACTGCTTGGTTATATAGTTCGTTATAAGGTTCTATTTGAGATTCTATAAAAACTTCTGCACTCTCAAACTTATCGTAAGAGTCGAGTTTGTGAAGTTGTGATGCTATAGAGTCTGCCAATAATTGTTTGCGCTCTTCGTATGCCACAACTACTTCCATTAGGCTTTCTTCTGAAGCAATAACATCTCCATGAGCAGTGCTATACAAAGTCCACTTCTTTTCTACTGCTTTAAGCGACTTTTCTGCTTTTTTAAGTTGCTTTTGTTTTGCAGAAGACACATTGGCAAGTAATGTTTCTATTTCTTCTATAAAAAGAGACAATCTACCTCTCACCTCTAGTGCTGCAAATGGGTCCACTTTTGCTTCTGCAGGAGTATCTTGCGCCCAAGTAGCCGTAAAGCAAACAAAGCATAATATTAAGACAAAAAACTTTCTCATTTCTTTTTGTTTTGACAAGTTTCGTTGAAGTATCTTTCTGCTTTTTTGAATACAGCGTAAGCTTTGGTTTGCTCTGTATCCATTCTCATTTTATTAGATATTTTCTTGTTTATATCATCAATAAGGTGTCTGTTTCGCTTAACTAAATCGGCTTTTTCTACCACGTCATTTGACACTAGCCATGAAGCCACATTGGTATCTACCATACGAGCCACTGCTAATAGTTGGTCTGCCGGCATTGAAAGTCTTGGTCTTTTATGAGCAAATTCAGCTTTCACGTCTGCTAGTTTTGCTATAGAATCCACGTATGTATTATAGTTTTCTAGCATAGATGCTATGGCTGGGCATTCATTTGTAGTTTCTTTCTTTTCGTATTTAGTTTCAAATTTCACCCTCACCTCTTCTAAAGCTAAAAGAGTTTCTTGTGTAAGATTCTCAACATTTGGGTATTTACTTGCTAGTGATGTATAGTTTTCTTTAATTTCATCCAACAAAGTTTGGGTAGAATCTAGTTCTGCTTCCTTACCTAAACACGGATTGCGCTTGATATTTACCACATATGATTTGTTTAGGTTGGTATAGAAAGTAAGGTCGTAACGATTTTTCTTAGATACCGAACGCTCCATCATCATAATATCGCCTAAAGTAACTGTAATAGTGGTATCGCCTACAATGTCAAACTTTTGGGTTAGAATTTCTGTAACCATTTCATAGTCTGACATTTGTGAATGCAACCCTGTAGTAGAAATCCAGGCTTTAAATGTATGTTTATCGTTACAACCAGAAATATTATTACGGATATTTTTAGACAATCTATAAGTCATATCTGGTTCTGATACCACTTTATATGGAAGTCGTACTAGAGAAATTTTCTTGTTTCTGATTACATTTTTATAAAGTGAATTGTTTTTAAAACCAAATAAATGATGTTGTGAAGTAATACTTACATTTAATGTATTATCGTTCTCGCTATACTCTATTTTAAGGAGCATATCCATATCTTTAGCCCCTTCTTTGGTAGAAATTGTTTCTGTATAAGGAGTTTCTTCTGATACTGTTATTACTTGGTATGGTTTTATAGGCATTTCAATGGCCTTTTTACTAGCACATGATGCCATAAATGCAGTTGTTAAAACAACCAAAGAACAAACTAATTTACAAACAGCTTTATTCATCACTTTATTATTTTTGATTAAAAAATATCCACCTCATTGGTTCTCCCTGGCGAAGTACCCAACGTGCCACAGTAATATCTTCTGGATAAGGAGGCTCTTGTTTGGCATGATATAGTTCGTATCTTAGATATAGAGCCACTCGCTCTACATACCATACCAAATCCATATAACTATCTGGTGCATTTAAACAAACTCTACCTGCCATTTCTCCAAAATATCTAATATTTGGGTGCCAAGGGTGAGGTATTGAATTGCCCTCTGAATCTTTTGTTTTGAAGCAAAACTCTGGCATTGCATCTATACAAGGATAATCTTCTGGTATTTCTATTTGCATTTTAAATTCTTCTGCAAATATTGGTTCATTATCAATGCCTGGCTTGTCTAAGTTTTCTATGTTTGTAACTCCACAAATAGACTTCACATGATATGTTACTTCATAGCCTATTGGCATACCTTGTGCATTTAGTTTTGAAATGGAAAAGTCTATATCAGACCTTGAGGCTAGCCTTTTTTCTAAGGTTTTCCATTCGTGTTGCAATCGTCTATTTCGTCCAGTTAACTCTTTCATAACTATCCTGGGAATGGGTCTGGAATTAAATATACTGTATCGCCATTTTTGATGCTATAGTCGGCTAAAGTTTGATCCACTTTACCTACTCTTGGACGTAAAACTCTAATTTCATTTATCTCAGCGTCTTCTTTTCCAAAGAAATAATCTAGTGGAGCACCTGTATTATCTACAGATGGGAAATCGAAAATAAGTCTTCCATCTTTACCTATGGCATGGCGTAGGTTGCTCATTAACGTACTAAGAGGTGCTTCTGGATTTATAATGCGAAAGCGTACCTTCTTGTTTTTATAAACTATGTTTAAGAAAAATTCTTCCATAATCTTATTTTTTTTATTAAACAATACGAATATTCACTTGAACTGGATAGGCGAAAGAACTACGAACCTCTATCATTTTTTGTAGAATAAGTTCTACTTCGTTTATTTTTCCTGCCAAACTACGTTTGACAAATACATCATCTATAATAAGTATCTCTACTTTGGTTTCAAAACCACAATGACCTCTTTCTGAATGAATTGCATTTGTCACCACTATATTGCGAATAATACTAGAATCTATATTGTATCTTCTTAGGAGCTCGTTGTAACAGAAAATCTTGATATCGGCAGGTGTAACAAGTCTGTTGTTTGTGACCATATAATATCTAGACATTGAGTTTTGAACATCCACTCCAACTACTTCATCCAAGCCTAAAACAGGCTCTGCCACCACGCTAGTTTTTTGCATTGAGATGCCTACTGGCACATTGAACTGCGCACGTGTACTTAAATATGGGTTTATCATAGCACCTTGAGTGATAAGGTATTGTAGTGTGAGACTTTCGTCTTCAAGCAAACTATCTTTGCCTTTTTTAAGTAACAAATACACACCAGAAGACACAGACATTGGTGAATCTTCTAGGTATTTTGCTAGATTTACAAGCCATTGATATAAACGATTTACTTCTAAACCATTTTTTAGTCTGTCTATCTGCATAAATGCGTAGTAGTCTGTAGAATATTTGTCTATTAGGCAGTGTAGAAGTCTTAATAAACTATCCACATTGAAACGCTCTATTGCAGAACGACGAAGAGTGAAAGAAATGTTTTTATACATTTGTTCAGAAGAAGGACGCATTAAATGCAAAAGTTTTTCTGAGGCATTTCCTTCTTCGTCGGCAATACGCACAATAGGATTGTTTACAGACAGTGTAGCATTTTTTAAACTTGTATTTACAAGTAGAACTGTGTTTATGATTAGTTGAGATTTATCAAAGACAAAATCATCTGTTATTCCCACAAATTCAAAAACTAAATCTATCTTGTCTACAGGGCAAGTAAAAATATCGTCTGTTGCATATTTTTCTACCACAAACATGCGTTTGTTTTGCTGAGCAAATAAATCGAACCATGTGGTGCTAGCGTCAAATGCCAAGGTTTCATTGTATAGCATTGAATCTATAGAGAAACACTTAGAAAGTGGCAAATTTGCATAGTGCCAAGGTTTTATAAGAGAAATACGTTTACCTCCGAGGCTAATGTTTAGGTCTTTGAAGTTGTGATTATCAACAAGGAATGAGAAACCCTCTAGAGAAGAAATTTCTTCTTTGAAGTTTATGCTCACCTTCCATCTACGAGCATCTAGTCGCACCACTGAGTCTAGTTTTGCATTGTAAACTGTGGTATCTAGAAGTGGCATAAAATTGAATTTATTTTCACTAAGCGTAAATGACATTCCAGAATGAAGCGACACCTTATTTACTTGCTCTTCTGTGTTTGTTCGCACCAACACACTTGCAGGTTTCGCATGACATAATTCGTATGGGATAAGCATACGAGAGAAGTCTTCTAGTACCTCATTTTTTAGTCGAGAAAGTTCATTATCAGCTGTATATTCTTGATACGCCAAGGCTGTCATAAGTAATGAGACCACTGGGTCATTTTCCATCCCCTCAAAGTTCTCTTCATTACTTCCCATACGCCAAATAGCCATAGCTTCTTTTTGAAGCTCTTTAGCCATCTCTCCTGTAGCAAATATTTTTTTTCTCATAATCTATTGCCAAATTCTAATAGAAGTTTGATACTGATAATTTGTTTGTGTTTCTATGATAACACCTTTAATAGTTATGTAAATTTTGCGATGCTCTCTCACATATGACATTGTAACAAGCACATCTTCTAGTCTTGGTTCGTAATGTTCAATGAGTTGTTTAAGTTCTATAGCAAAAGTGTTTACATTTCTAGAAGAACCAGACACCTTTTTCTCGTATAGTTCAGAAGGGTCTTCGTCTGCATTCAACACCACACCTTCGTTTTCGTTAAATATCTCGAAACGTAGATTATTTAAGATAAAACCAAAGTTTGGATCAGAGACACAACTACCTACTGGTGTGGTGAGTAGCAACTCTACATGTGCATCAATAGATTCTTTTACATCTGTATAAGTGGCTAAAACACCTGAGTTTATTTGTAGTGGAATACGAGTAATCATAAGCTTTAAATTAAAGGTAAAAACTCTTCTTCTTCCTCTACCGGAGCAGGCACGTATAGAGCATTGTATAATCCATCGTACAAGGTCTTATACAATTTTTCGTATAGTTCTTCTGAAAGCCTTCCTTCTAACAATTCAAAGATTTCTTTTCTGAAATTACCATTGATGTAATCTGAAAGTGAAGAATATAGCTCATCCCAAATTTCTTTCTTAAGTTCTTCGTGCAATTCATTGTACAACGCCTCTTTAAGTTCTGGATAAACTTTTTCGTAAATTTCTTCTTTAACCTGTAGTTTTAGAGCATCGAAGTCTATTGATTTGTCTTCTAGCACAACTCCATCTAGAATTGTGGCAGCACCATGTAAATATCCATCTAGCCATGTTAGGTAAGATACTATATCGTATGGAGAATAACTCTTTTGTTCAATTACATGCTCTGTAAATACTTGAACTATATAAAATTCTACAGCAGCTGCTATTTCTTGTAGTAGTTCTATAAAATGTTGAACTCTATGTGTAGTGCTGTAGTTTTTAAGTACATTTGCATAACGTAGAAAGCAACGTTTCGCCTCTGATGATTCTAGATTTTTATGTTTTGCTAAAACAGAAATTTTTGAAGCAAAAGTGTTTATATAGTCTTGAAAACGTGTATCTAAAGCTAAGGTTAAAAATGGAGGTATATAATCTTTATCTACAGAGAAAACACCCTCGTTCACTTTAAATTTCATTAAAGGGAACACCTGAGCAGACGCCAAATCTTCGAAAGTGTAAATACCACATTCTGCCACTGGAGATACAAAAGGCACTTGTTCTTTGTCGAAACTACGGGTTTTATCACCTTGCTTGCAACCTAAATAATATTCCTTTCCATACAAAATAGGAATATCAACCACCACATTTTCATCTACATGAAGTAGGTTACCAGATGGCATAAGTGCCATAAATGAAAGTGGAGTTATCTCCAATGTCTTTTTTACAAACACACCTTTGCAAGAAAATGTAGTAGTAGGAAGGATTCCAAAATGATTTCCACATGCTACTGTGTTTGTTATTTGCCTATTTCTTTCTAAGCATTTGTCTAATTCGATAAATGTTTGAGCAGTAAGCTCCATTCCGGCATGCCAATCTATTTTTGCATTTACATTCATCTTATTTAAGTATTTAGAAAATTTATAAACTCAACTTTGTATTATAGTTTAGAAGCATTGTGTGGTTTAACGAAGCTTTTTCTTCGGTTTTAAGTTCTATTACACAACGTGTATCAAAAGGGATAAACCATTCAACAATAAAACTTACCAAGTCTTCTATATTTTTTTCAAGGCTGATATATTCTTCTTTTGTAAGTTTAGAAATCCAAACCTTGTAACTTACCATTGGTTGTGTATCAATAAATTTGTCGCTCCAATTGTAGCAAGAAATGTGAGTAGTAACTCTATGTTTTAAAATGACCATTAGTATATCACCTATCTTGTGATAATTGCCACGAATACTACTTGCTAAAGGCAACATTTTCATCAGTTCTCTCACATCTGGATTTTGCTCCGACTCTATATCTACTCCGTAATATGTTTTAAGTAAGATATTTAGCTTATTTGCAAGTAGGTCTGCTAAATCCTCTTCATCTCTTACTGCATCTCTAAAACGCCAAGAATCGAATGGAACAAAAAGTTCTTCTAAGTTGTTTTTGCGACGAGTAAGTTCCTCATATTTTGTTGGAAAATCTTTGCCTCTAAGGTCATCTTCTGCACTTATCAATCCCTGAGGAAGCAAACGCAACAAACCATCACGTGAAAGAGAAACTTGAGATAGTTTTTCATCTAATTGCAAAATATCGCTACTATAATTACGATAAAAAGTACCCTTATCCCTTACTATCCAGTTATCTGTTTGCTCTGGATATAAGTGATTTAGTAGCACCTCTGCCCTCAATTCTGATATGTTTGTGTTTTTCATAAAGTTAGGAGTTAGGAGTTAGGAGTTAGGAGTTAGAAGTTAGGAGTTGACCCTAACTCAACGTAAAATTCTCTCTCATCCCTAACGTGTAACACATCTTGCTCTGGAATGCCAAGTTGTTTTAGTGTTAGGTTTTTGTATTTAAAATCTTCATTGATACCACGTATGGTATGTTGATAGAACTGCCCCATTGGTTTGATGCGCAGCACCTCATCATTTTCTATAAAACTAGACACCTCAGCCTCCGGTAGCATTATATTGTATTTTTCACCAGTAATTCTATCTTCAATAAAATCCACAAATGCCTGATTTCTTAAAACTATTTCGGCAGAGTCTGTTGAAAATTTATCTTTTATATATGCTAAAACTTCTTCTACTGTATTAAGATTGGTAAGAGGAGATTCTATCACAGGAGACCAATGTTCGTGAACTGGACAATCTTCGTCCCAAGCCTCGTGAGAGACCAACCTCACTGTCATAGAAGCTCCATCGTAGCAAAACATTTTGCCACAAAGCGATGTAAGTTCTCCACCTTGGAGTTCTTCTTTATGAATCAGTTTCATAGCCTCTTGTGCCTGAACTGCACCTATAATAGATGCCACCACTGGAGTAGTAGGCACTCTGCCACTTTCTTGATTTCTTTTAATTGCCACAGCGCAAGAAGTACTGCGCTTCAATTCTGCAAGAGCAGAAGGCTCAAGTGTGCAAGCATAACAATTTTTGCCAGGGATAAACACCTTTGCCACTCCCTCAAGAGCGTTAATTCCTCCATCTACCCAAGGAGCTCCTGCACGCATACACAAGCGATTTAGTGTATAACGAGCCCATCTATTATCTAGACAGCCCACTATCACATTCATTTTACGAATAAGTCCTAGTCCTACACTATTACTTATATCGCCCACTATCGTGGTCACATTAATATTAGGATTGATTCTTTTTACACTCTCCGCAGCAGCTTCCACCTTGTAACGATGCATTTTTGCATCATCACTACAAAAAAGAATAGAACGAGTAAGATTTGAGTATTCAACTTCATCGAAGTCTACCAAAACAATATTGCCCACACCAAAAAGCGCCAAGTTTTTTATTACCTCGTTGCCTAGTGCACCACAACCCACAACCATAACATGAGCAGAAGCAACCTTGCTTTGTTTAAACCAAGAAAGTTTAGGGTAAATATCGGTTCCCCACTCTTGTAACGTTACCGTTTCTATTTCATATCTTTTTACCATGCCATTTGTTTTTAGCACGTGGCAAATGTATGTAAAACTTACACTGAGAAATCCTTTTAAGAGTAATGTTTAACATATCTAACATATTTTTATTTTTGAGCATTGTTTTAGAAGTGTAAGATTAAAATTGTTAAACAAAAGTCCTTAAAACCAGGCTTTTATGTAAGAAATAGTTAATTTTTTAATTTGCAAACGTTTCAAGTCTAAAGAGATTAAAATTTAATTAATTAAACGCAATAAAAAAATAGCGACATTGATTTTTAAATACCTTTGCTCACAGTATTAATCACAAGTATTTAATAATTAAGGTTATGGCTAAGTATGTATGCATGGGAGCAATGCTAAAATGCAGTTTCGGAATGGCACCATCCACACTTATGGTTACCGTGCCATTGAGACCAATGATTCAAAACAAACCCAAGGCTAATATAATGGACTTTGCACCAATGATGAACATAATGCCATTTGGCATGTGCCAATCTATGGCAAATCCTACGGTAGCATCTGCCACATCTGCAGCGATGGGAGTGTTAACACCTATGCCTTGCATCCCAGTGATTGTGTCTCCATGGGCTCCCGGAGGCAAAGAATTGGTATCAAACATGCCAGCACTACTCGACAATTGTAAAACAATGTGTGCCTACGGTGGTAATATCTCAATTACAAATCCGGGGCACGTAGCAAACACAACAGGTAAATAATTAAAACATCAAGTTATGAATAACAAAACTATTAACGAACTATTTGACGAAACCAAACAAAAAATGAACGGCCACGCTATGCTGTTTTATTTTCATTTGTCAAATTTATGTATCACCGCAGATCCAATGGCACTCCTTTCTGCCACCATTAAAATAGAAGGTAAAGAACTAAACCTAGAAGAAGTGGCATCTGTGGCAATTCCAAATGACAAACAATTTGCCATTACTGCTAAAGACAAAGAATATGTCCTTCCTATCACAAAAGCAATTAAACTAGAACACCCAGAATTTGAAATAGAAGAAAAAACAGAGAAAAATGAAATAACTGGCGAAGATGAAATAGTAATATATTACACCATGCCCAAAATGAACAAAGAGCGTCACGATGTGTGTATGGAATATATTAAGGCTCAATTCGACATTACCAACACAAAACTTGAAGCTATTTTCTCTTATGGTAGTAGTAAAGTGGCATTAAAAATGAATGGTGCCTCAGAAGAAAACATGCAACTTGCCAAAGACAAACTACAAGAAATCTATGATTGGCACATGGGCACCGTTAAAAAGCTAAAAGAAGACAAAGAAAAAGAAGTGGAAGAAGCATATCAAGCATTCCAAACAGGAGAGCAAGAAGAAAGCAAAGCAACCGAAGAAAAACAAGCAGCCGAAGGCGTAGACCAAGTATTCAGTATGGATATGATGGCAGAATAAACAAGGGCTTATCTTGCCACATACAACCATTTTACACTCTATTTGGCAGAATAAATAGGTATATATTTTGCCAAATAGAAAAATTATTTATATATTTGCAACAAAATCCAATACATTATGAGTGTAATAATAGGCAGAAAAAAAGAGATAGAAGAGCTAGAAAAACTCTATCACA
Organism: uncultured Bacteroidales bacterium; assembly: GCA_937911235.1. Taxonomy (GTDB): domain Bacteria; phylum Bacteroidota; class Bacteroidia; order Bacteroidales; family Paludibacteraceae; genus Enterocola. Next base: position 6,061 of record CALDPN010000086.1, on the reverse strand, counting down.
GTGACCGTTCAGAATTTGTTGCAGTATATGGCAGAAGACGCGTTGGAAAAACCTTTCTAATCAATCAGGTTTTTAAGAATCGTTTCACCTTTCAACACACAGGAGTTTCACCTGTAGATCAAGAAAGTGAGAAGAATCTTATGAGAACACAATTAGAAAGTTTCTACTATACACTTTTGAGTCATGGTTTAGAAGGCTACGACAAACCCAAAACTTGGATGGAAGCTTTTTTTCAACTAAAACAACTACTGATAAGATTTGACGATGGCTCTAAACAAGTAATCTTTTTAGATGAACTTCCTTGGATGGATACCCCACGCTCTGGATTTTTACCTGCATTTGAAAGTTTTTGGAATGGTTGGTGTAGCGGCAGGGATAATATTATGCTTATTGTATGCGGAAGTGCGACTTCATGGATATTAGGAAACTTATCTCGTAATAAAGGTGGACTATATGGCAGACTTACAGACGAGATTAAATTATCACCTTTTACTTTAAAAGAATGTGAAGAATATTTTGAACACGAAAATATTATAATGTCACGCTACGACATTATTCAAGCATATATGGTATTTGGGGGAATTCCATATTATCTAAGATATTTCAAAAAGGGTTTTAGCCTATCTGCAAATATTGATGAAATACTTTTTGGAAGGAATCCTCGACTTAAAGACGAATACAATAGACTATTTAAAGCAATATTCAGCAATCCAGAAGATTGCAAAAAAATAATCAAACTACTTTCTACAAAACATATAGGTTACACTAGAGAAGAAATCTCAGCAGAAACTGGAATTCCTTTTGGAGGAGGACTTACAAATACATTAACATCACTTATAGAAAGCGATTTCATACAAAAATACACTCCATACAATGAGCACGGAAAGGTAGTAAAATATAAACTTATCGACAACTTCTGTTTGTTTTGGCTTAAGCATGTAGAAGCAAACAGTAACAAAACAAACTATATGACTGAAAATATTACTTCAGACATTTTAAAGTATTGGAGAGGTATTGCATTCGAAGAAGTTTGTTGGCAACATATTGATAACATCAAAAATGCTCTTGGAATAAAAGGTCTCAACTGCTCTATATCAGCTTGGAGCATAAAAGGCAATGACAACCGAGAAGGAGCACAAATAGACCTTCTAATTATTAGAAAAGATAATATTGTAAATCTTTGTGAAATGAAATTTGCAAGCGACATCTACAATATTGACAAAGAAGAAGACTCAAAACTTAGACATCGCATTGAAACTCTCAAAGATACACTCTCTGCAAAACAAGCCATACACCTAACCATAATTAGCACATATGGTATCAAATATGGTAAATATAGTGGACTAGTTCAAAAAGAAATCACAATGGATGACTTGTTTGGCTTAAGCTAAATTGTTAAATCTTGATGATTTCTGCTGATACATTTTGGAAGTCTGGCATACAATCGCCAATTGGAGCACCAATGTATGTAGGGTCGCAGATAAGATATTTCTCGTTATCTATTGTTAGGTAGTAGCCACTAATATCCTCTGTAAACTTCCGGAACTTTTATTTTAATAGTTCATGAAAAATACTCTGAACTCTGCGGAATGTGTAAATTTTTGCTACATTCCGCAGGATTCAGAGTACATTCTTAAATAAAGATAGATCAAACCTAGAAGCCAAAACCTCCACTAAATGCATCTAAAACATTATTTGCCTTTTCTTTTTTAGCAAATATAGAATTGTCTCTATCCATTTTATCTGGTTTATTTACATGTTTTGACAAAGTAAAATTGCCTTTACCATTTCTTTCTCTCTCGCACAATTCTGCCATATTCTTATACATTTCTTTATTCAACACAGCCTTTAACTCAAGGACATGTTTCTGACCTTTCCATTCTATATATTTATATTCAGCGATTGGAGTCCTTTTATAAACTGTTTTACCTGTTAATGGGTCAGTAATTTCCATTATCCCATTCAACACAAAAATGTCACCGACATTTGCCTTCAACCACATTGTTGTCACTAGAGATATAGACTTATTATCAAAAGATGAAACACTTACTAATGTTAATAGATACTGATTTATATAGTAATCCATTACTTCATTAATATTAGATAAATGACACGACACATTATGTGCCTTATGTAATATATTTTCTTCTGTTCCATAACATTTAAGTGTAAAAGACACCTTCTTAATATCATTTGAATCTAATTTAAAGTCTTCTATAGAAATCAAATATTGTGCCCCCATTGCACCTGAGCCCAACTTATCAATCAGATTCTGATAATTATTATTTTCTGTATTCATAAAATCTTCTGATTTTTGTCTTTCCCTCTCAGCTTTTATTTCTGGATTCATCTCACTTTCGGCTATCAAATTTTGGTTTGGATGAGTAGATATTGCCTGAAAAACTGCATTATTTACCATCTTTCTTGCAAAAGCTTCTTTGCTATTTTCGGTATAAGGTAATTCCAAATAAGTATAAATCACAGGAGAATGCGATTCTCCAACTATAAACCATTTAACACCAGCAGTAGCTGTTAATGATTGAGGATTTTCTGAAATCGCCTTCTTTGTATTAAGCATTATAGCCTGTGTATTCATATCAACTTTTGCTTTACTTAAAGGAGTTGACGATGTAGTAAGGTAGTCTAAACAACAGAATTTTATTTCCTTACCATTAAATTTATGTACCTCATTGTACCATTTATAGTAATCAACATTATCATTTGTCAATTGCATCGCACGTGTAGCAAATAATTTTGTCTTCTTTCCATTTACTTCTGATACCACGAAAGAAGGTATAAATTGATGTTTAAAGAAATCGTCAAATTCGATTGTAAACTCTTTAAATGCATCAACTGATAATTTATTAACATCATTTGCAGTATAACATACATCAGTGCGCGTTACGTGTCTATGTGTAGAAACTCCTGTATAGACATTAATAAACCTAAATGCGAAATCTACTGTTATATCTGTATTTTTCTCCATATATAATGTATAATCTAAAAGAGCTAGGAATTGAGCTCCTACATTCTTAGCTTGAATAGACATACCATCAATATACTCTTCTAATTTATTTTCTTGGACTATAGAATTAATTTTTTGGTTTATAGCAGGATCAGAATTAACTATAAGAAAACCATTCTGCATAAAATACTGAGACATATACAATGTTAGGGCATCTTTAAGACGTTCTCTTCCCTCTATTTCTGCCCTATGTATGCTACCATTTTCAATCTCATACATAGTTTCGTTCACAAATACTGCTACATTTGCAGTATAGTTTTTCGCACCATTCTCATCTGTTGTTTGAGCTGTAAGCAAACTACAACAGACGATGTACATTAATAAACTAGTTAAAATCTTTTTCATAATATATTATTTTAAATTGTTAAGTAAATTCGGATTATTTTTTAGAGCTTCACATGCTATTGTTTTTATTGATTCTACTCTTTGTTGCTCAAGTTTTGTTTCTGATTCTAAAATAGCATAATTTAACTGCACATTTTGTGATTCTATATCCATTTCATGTTCAACTGTTTTCTCATACAATCTCCATTCTCTATCCTCTCGTAATCGCCTATCTTCATACTCCATTTTTTCCCTTTCTAATTCACGTGCTTTTTCCTCACCTATCATCCTCTCTGATTTTAATATTAACGAGTCACATAAATTATTTTGATACTTATCTAAACCTCTATAACTCCATAATACTCTTAACGCCTCCTCTGGCTTACTCATAGAAATAAAACTTTGAGCTTTTCTTAATATCGCCTCATTATCTTCTCTACGCTTAGCTTCAGCTTGCCTTTTTAATTCAATATCACGTTTCTCATATACTTCTATAGCTTTTGTTAATGACACTTTATATAAGTCAGATAGTTCTTCAGGTATTAACATTAAACATGCTATTGCTTTCTCAAACTCCTTATTCTTTACATAAAAATCAGCTTGGGAAAATATTACATCCTGCTTATTTTCATAGAACTTTAGAATTTTATGACGTGCTACATTAAATATATCTTCTACATTAGAATAATTTATTTTTAATACACCATTCAGAATTGCTTTTTCCTGTGAAATTCCTGAGCCTTTAAATGAAAATGACATACTAGAATATATCGTATTCTCAAATCCACCAACAATTGACAAGTTTAGTTCTCCTTGTACAACGTAAATTGTTCTCATTCCACCTTCTGCTATATCAACTATATTTACAATAATAGTAGGTGATATATAGAACTGATTATTTCCATAAGAAGAATAACCAGCTTGTGTAGCCAGTTGTTGTAATTTGCTTCTTAATTGATTTGAAACTAATTTTGTATCCGCTGTTGAATTTTCCTCCACTTTAACACCTAAAGTAACCTTCCCTATATCACGTACAGTTTGTGCAACCAATGATAGTGTACAAAATATACTTATTAAAACTAAAATATTTCTCATCTTATTTAATTGTAAAATATAATGTATTACCTTTAGTATCCCTTGTTACTTTAATTTTATTACTTCTAAAGAATTTTAAAAGTTCTAAACCAAATCTACTCGATGTATAAGTTTTACCCTCATCATCATATAATGGGATCCGTATTTCATCAAATATCATCGTTAGAGATGTCGCACCTAGTATATGATAATATCCATTATAAGCATGACTCTCCACCCATAGTTCTATTTCGTCTTGCAATAACATTCCGTCTGAACCAACCTCAGTTTCCATTGTAAATGTTGAAGACTCATCAAAACCAATATAAAGTATAATAGAACGTCCGTTCTCTACTATATCAGAAAATTTACTTTGCATTACACTTAAGAAACTATTTGCACACGACTCTATAGCTTTCATCGCCAGTTTAGCAACATCCTTAGTATAAAATGTACCACTTTCACCTATCTTATTCGATAGAGAAGTACCAGTCGCAGCATCATACGCTGTTAATATAATCTTAACTCTGGTTTCTGGATTAGTTTGACCTGAAACAATAGTCTGTAAACATATCATTTCAGCTTCCACATATATGTCAGCTCCAGACATGTTAATTATCTCAGCTTTTATATCATCTTGGTTATCCATCATCATCACGCTACTCGTCTCTGCTGACTTTAAACGAGCAACAAAATCAACAGTACTAAAACCACGATTATCAAAAGCTTCTTTTATTTTTGTAAGAATAATTCTTTTTGTTTCATCCCTTTCCAAAACATTTCTAATGTCTTGACCTTCTGATGTATATGGTATAACCATAATTTTAGGTTGTACTTGTGAATAGGTACAAGTACATATTAATACAATAAAACACACAAGTATAAACTTCTTCATAGTCCTATATTTCTTCTTATATTATTTTTCTCTAAATCTTTTCTTAATTGGATTATTTTAACTTTCACCTCATATACTGTAGATTTATCATTAGCCTTCCGGAATTTAGATAGCATCCTATAACTTTGAATGAAATCAAAAAAGCGATATGTAAATAAATTTTCAAAATAAACTGGATGTTCATCATAACTCGTATATTCTCCTTCATCTAATAATGGCTTTTTATACTGCGTATTAGGAATTCCATTAAACAGTACAGTTTTAATAGCAACACATTGAGCTTCAGCATCAACATATTTCTTATTCCTACAAAATGTCTTAATCTTTAACTTTACTACTGAAGAAGATTCTACTTCTGCATCTAATACTAAATAATTAGAGAATTGTTGCGAATAAAGACTACCTGCAAGAAAAATCATTAAAACAAAAGAAAAAACTAACTTTTTCATAGCAACGTTATTATATTACTTTATCACTTATTATAATTTACAGCACAAACATAATAATAATTTTTGAAAATATTTGCATTTATTATGTTTTTTATGTTATAGTGCGTATTTTATGTTTAATTATTTAGGTTTAATTATATCCTACAAAAGTGTATTTTTGAATAATAAATTTTGTCTTATGGAACAAAAAGAAAATAACATAGAAGATAAAAGATTAATCGCTATAGGTAAGCAGATTAAGCAATTACGCATTGAAATGGGATATAGTAGTGCAGAAATATTTGCGTATGAGAA
>CALDPN010000085.1 GCA_937911235.1 uncultured Bacteroidales bacterium | reverse complement strand
TTCATATTAACAAATATTTCATTTTCTAGAACTAATGCAGTTGTAGGAATTTCAACATATGATAATCCTCTACATCCATCAAATGCATGTGTTCTAATTGTAATAGTATATTTAGGAATTTCAATAACTTTTACTTCTTTTTTTGTCTCCATTACACCCATAATAAGCTCATCGTCAGTCGGCGTTATTACCTCTGTTATTACTCCCTCTTCAACTACTTCTTTAGGTTTCATAACTTTTTTAGCTGTTTTTAGGTTTTTGTTTGTCTTTTTTGTTGCCATAAATTTCCTTTCAAAAAGCTAGAGAGGATTTACCCTCCCTAGCCTTAATTAAACTAAGCAAGTGTTACAGTACCACCAGCAAGAGCTTTAGGTTGAACAACTTTAGCACCGTAAACATATAAGCCAGAGCAGTAAGCGCCACCAATAGCGTCTTTATCTCTAACTGTTTGAGTTTCAGTGATTTGGTCTGCCAATGTGATAGCTTCTGTAGTACCAACGATAACCTTTTTGTTTGTATCTTCTGGGTTAGCGTGAGTAGAAACTTTAACATCAAATCCAGCAAATCTTAAGATTGTGCCTTCTCTTGAAGTTTTGTCACCTTCAACAGTAGCTTTTAAGTTTTCTGGAGCAGCTAACATAACACCGTATACATCAGGGTCAACTACTGCAAATGGACGTTTACCGTCAAAACCAGTACCGTTGTTTTGAAGAGCGTTAGCCCATCTTAAAGAACCCATTAATTGAGTGAAGTAGCCATAGATGTTGTCTTTGTTAAGACCAGTTTTATCAATAGCTTTTTCAATACCAGCAAATGCTAATGTTGATAAGTAAGTGTCTTTTTCTAAGTTGATAGCAACTTTAGCTCTAGAGAAGTAACCATCGATAAGTTCAGGTTTAGCTTGTACTCTAGAAATCTTATCAATAAAGAATGCAAAGTATTTTTGTTGGTCAACTTTTAAGATTAGGTTGTCACCAGCTGGGTGTTCGTATTCAACAGCTTCACCGATAACATAATCTTTTACAGCGATATCACCGTATTGGTTGATAATAACTGTATCGCCAGCATCTTTGATTTCACCTTCCCAGTTGTCGTTTACTAAACCTTTCCAAACTGAGTTAGCGTCAAGGTTGCGTAACATTTTTTTAGACATCACCTCAGGGGTGAACACGCCATTTTTAATTAATTCTTCTGCCATTTTTTAATCTCCTTAAATAATTCGTTTATCTATTTCCGCTTCGCCGTACTTGTCACAAAGTGCGTTGTATTCTTCTAGCGACATAGCGCCAATTTCAGCAGAAGTATAAGAGTCTTTAAGACCACCTCCCGCTTGTGCAACAGCACCACTACCGATTACGGCTTTTTGTTTGGTTTCTTCAATGGCTTTAGCAGCTTCGTACTCTTTAATCGCTATTTGTTTAGCGTTATCGACAATACTTGTGTACAGATTTACAAAGTTTTGCATATCCTCTACTGAATTAATCGCTCCAGCATCACACATAGCCTTTAGAGCGTTAGCTTTAGCTTGGTTTGTTGCACTATCAGCCAAGAACTCGTTAAACTGCCCCTTGATCTGTTCAGCAAGGTTTTTGTCAAACTCCTCACGTTCTAACTGTCTTTTTTGTGCAATTTCGCCTTGTAGCTTTGCGCTAAGTTGTGTTTTTGCGTTTGCTACATTCTCAACAAAATCAAGAGGGAAAAGCTTTTTAGCTTCGTTGAAGTAAGCCACTTGCCCTGTTCTTAGATACTCGCCAAGATAAGCTCTAGCGTTCTCATAGTTTTCAGGTGCAACAAGGTTAAGATAGTTCGCATACCATTCAAGCTCTGTAGCTTGTAGCTTTTCGTGAGCTTCTTGGTCTTCTACTGTTCTAAATCCGTGGTTGTTAGCTTCCTTGATACGTGCTTCTTGCGCTTCTCTTTCTGCTTTTTGTTGTTTTTCAAGTAGTTCTTTGTACTTTGTCTCGTACTCGTTAGGTTGCCCTAATTTGCTTTCTAACTCTTTGTAGCCTTTTTCAAGTGCTTCTATTGAGTTGTACTTGCCTGCATAAACTGTTTGAGGTACTACCTCTTCTGTCACTTCTGCTTGGACTTCAGCTGTCTCCTCCGTAGTTTCAGGCTCTACTGTTGGGGTTTCTGTTTCTTCAACAGGCTCAACAATTGTAGAGGTCTCCTCTTCTACAGTTTCCACAGGTGTTGAAATTTCTGCTTCTGCTGTCATTGAATACTCCTTTTTACTTTCTATTTGCATTTGTCAGGAATATCCTTAATCGCTTGAATGCATAGTAAAAAGCCCGCTATGTCATCCTTGCTAATGCGCTTATGCACATCACCAGTCGCCATATCGTGGAGGTATTGTAATAACAAATCCCCTAGCTTTGTGTTTACTAACTCATTTCTAAGCTTTAATAGATATTCTCTGTCCATACTTGGAGTATGACAGTTTTAAAATCGGGCAGTTTTGGGGGTTGAAAACCTAAAAAGAAGTGTTATAATATAAGTAGCAGCCGCAGGAGCCGTATCCTGCGGTTGTTTTTTTATGGTTTATCTCCTCTAGTAATATTTTTCATCATTTTATAATTGTGATGTATTGTTTTACCATCATTATCTCTAGTAACCTCGATAATATAATCAAATAAATTGTTCTTATTAGTATTAGAAAAATGATCATATATTTTATAAGGTTCATCCTTATATTTATATGTTGTACTAAATGCATATTTTGCATCTTTTAACTGGTCTTTAACATAAGGTAACTCTTGCAAATTGTGTAAATAATCTTTACCTTCGTTATTATCAGAAAAATAAATATCGGGATAATTTGTCATTTCTACATAATCACCAGTTAAGTTATCTTTAGTGTATTTTCTCCATTCTTTACGATATTGATTATTATTTAAAACATTATAAGGTTCTCTGTAACCTTTAGGATTAATATTCTCGGGATAATTATCTTGATAATACTTATCTGCGCCATATCTTGTGTAGTATTTTCTTTTAAAATCAACTTCTTTAGGGTCAAATTTTCTAAACAACTTTATATCATTTCTTTTCAAATACTCAATTGGCTCACCTAATAAGCGTTTTATCTTTTGTAATTGCTGTATTTTTGATAAATTACTTACACCGCCCACTAAAGGAGTACCAAAATACATTAATGGCATTGCGTAATACTGCGGAATTTCGCTTATTTCATCTATATTTGAAATTCCACTATATGGAGTTGGCATTTGCTGATAATTTAATACCATCTACATTACCCCCATAGAAGCTAATCCGTCACGCATTCTTTGCTCCATTATTTGATCGCTTGCTTGTTGTTGAAGCTCCGCCCTAGCGTTATCCCTCATAGCTTGCATTTGCACTTGTTTCTGTGCTTGCGCTTGCATTTCTGCTTGTTGCTGTCTTATTTGTTGCTGTTGTTGCATTTGTTGCAACTGTTGAGCAAACATAGGAATTATTTGTTGTTGGATTTCAGGAGGCAATTGCTTTAATTGACCGCTAAATTGTTCTGCTGGTGTTTCATCAGCAAAAAACTTATCTGTATTATCGTAGCCAACTGTTTCAACAAGAGTTACAATTACTTCTTTCCAATCAATCATAGGGAATAATGCTTGACTTTCGCCTACTGATTTAAATATTTCGTATAATTGTTGTACTTTTAGCTTTCTATCGTTTAGAGCGTTTCTATCTTCGTATACATAGTTATATTGCGCTTGTCTAATCTCGTTAGTAATTCTATATTCTACGTTCTTACCTTTTTCTTGGTAGTAAACAAAGTCTACGCCATCTTTAAACATAGCTAATAGCTCTGCCACCTTTTCAACAATCGGTAAGTTGAAATCTTGATAGATTGTATCTAGGTCTTTACCAGCTTGTGCGCTTGAGCCTTTATCGGCTAAAGAAAGCTCTGTAGCTGTACGTTTTTCTGATTCGATATTGCCATACATAACATTAGATACGCTAGAAATATCTGCTATTTTTTGGTTAAGTAATCCTAATAAATCAGCAATACCGCTGGAATTAATAGATACTGGAATTGGTAAACTTGTAGACAGACCAGTTTTATATTCAATAATTTTACCTGGCTCATAAACAACATTTCCGTTCTCGTCCGTGTTATCTTCGTCAAATAATTCTTCTGGTGCTAAGAGAACTGGGTTAATAGTTAGTTTTTGCGCATCAAAAGCTTTATTCGTGAGTTCTTCTTCTTCCTTGCACATATCTTTTACTGATTTTAGCTTAGCAATGCCACGCTTAGTTAACGGATTGTATTCTAGCGCACAGAAAACGAACGGATTAATAAACATAGGATTTTCTTCAAACCTAATCAAGTATTTCCCTGCTAGAACTTCTGCTACATAGTTTTTGTAAATCTTGCCATTAATCTTAAAATCGCCATGAGCAAACATAACTGAATACATATCCCCGTGTTGGTGTTCGCTTCTAAGTTCGGCAACTTCTTTATTATCGGCAGTTTTGTTTTCTTTTTCTTGGTTTAAATCATAAATCCATTCGTTTTTTATTTCATAAACCTTGTTAGCTTTTATGTTATCAAGAGTGTCAAAACGCTTGTAAATCTTGATGCAACTATCCCAGCTTTCTTTGTTCCTTAACTTAAATCTAGAATGGTCGAATACAAACATAAATGGCGAAATGCTTTCTACCCTAGCGTTCTCGTACAATGGTATTTCTACATCAGTTAACGGCGCGGAAACATAACCAGCACCTGTAAGACTTCTGGCAATAGATTGCATCACCCAACCAATATCTTTTTTTTGACGTTTAACAATCTTTTTCTTTTGTTCCCAGTCGACTTTAGCAATCATTTCGCCTATATCAAATAGATTAGAGATGGCATCGTCAAACTGTTTACCAATTTGCATTTTCTCAAGAGAATCAACAATAGCTGCTTTTTGTTGCTTTGCCATATCTTCCGTTTGTGAATTAGTACCACGTACGTCAAACATTTGTGCTGGATTCGCCCATATTTCACGCCATAAAGAAGCTGTTAACGCTCTCTTTATGTTATATAAACCGTTTAGCTTAACGTCTGATTTCCAGTCATCAGCGTTCTTTTTTCTGCTTGTTTGGTTTAAATAAACCTCGTTCATAATCTCTTTAGCTACAGTAATTTGTGAGTTTCTGTCATCATCCCATTTTGAGAAATTCTTAGCAAGACGTTGTGCTAATTCTTCTTTTTGGTTGTCTGTAAGCTCTTTTAAGTCGTTAACTACTTCTGTTTTTATTTCCATATAATTACCCCATACTAGTATTGCTGTAACTA
>CALDPN010000084.1 GCA_937911235.1 uncultured Bacteroidales bacterium | reverse complement strand
TTTAGAACATTAATATTCCTATCGCCAGCAATACTGACAATGTTGGCAGTTATCATATACAAAGGAGACGAGAATACGGCCGGTGCAATATGGAATTCATACCAACCATATTTCAATGAGAAATATGGCGAAATGTTGCCGGTTGGACAAGGCGTGCAGGCATTGACTTGGAACAACGCCCAAACATTCTTGTTTCATTTTACAACGAACTATACAAAACCTATAATACAATATGTTCCAAGAGCTGTTGTATGGGGCATAATATACTTCATTACGTTCTATCTATGTGCAAACGTTAATAGAATAAGGCTGTTCTCGTATGAAAAGAAACTGATAAACTCAAATTTCTTAACGGCAACACTGTTAATACAGTTCATTTCGCTTTTACCAATGTTTACAATCCTCTCCTGCGATTTAAGGAGAGTAACCATTTATTGGACTGTCACATCCTTCTTTATTTTTGCCATCTTTGAAAAAAACCAGATATTACCCGAAAAAATCAAGCATATCAGTAAAAAAATAAACACATTACAATATGATAGAATTCTTTAAAAAACATTACATACTAAAGCACATACTGTTGCTTTTAATTGTGATTATTGCGTTGTTTGCTGGTCTTATTTTTTGGCTTGAAGACTACACCAGACATAGCGAGCAAAAACTAGTGCCAAATGTGATAGGTATGACAGAAGAAAATGCTGCTACACTTATTCTAGGTAGAGAATTAAACTATGAAGTAGTAGATTCTGTGTTCAGAATAGGGGCGCTTCCTGGTGCTGTGGTTGACCAAGACCCTAAAGCTGATGCTTTTGTTAAAAAAGAACGTAAAGTTTATTTAATTATAAATGCAAAATCTGCTCAAATGACACCACTTCCAGAAGTAATAGACCTTTCGCTTCGCCAAGCGCAAGCTTTACTTATTGGTGCAGATTTCAAAATCAAAGAAGTGGTTTACAAACCTTCCGACTATAGAGACTTGGTGCTTGAAGTGCAATACAACGGCAAAAAAGTGGAAGCAGGAGAAGATATTCCTGCATTCTCTGAACTTGTACTTCACATTGGCGATGGTGGCATTAAGGAAGTGAAAGATTCTATTACCTCCGACTCTATCGCTGTGGATGAGGAAATTATTATAGAAGACGACGTTGTGGGAGGAGAGGATGATTTGTTGGAGGAAGACTTGCTGTTCTAAACGGACACAGCACGCTGTGTCCCTACACATAAAATTATACCAATGATTGACGAAAATATAGACGAGTTTAGCGAAGAACTGGAATCGAGGTTTGAGCATTATAGATTTACTGCAGACCCGGGACAAAAACTTGTGAGAATAGACAAGTTTTTAACCGACCGTATCACTAATGCTTCTAGAACCAAGATACAAGCGGCAGCGGACGCAGGAAATATTTTGGTTAATGACAAACCTATAAAATCTAATTACAAGGTAAAACCATGCGATGTCATTACCATTGTGCTTGACTATCCTCCTAGAGACACCGAAATTATTGCCCAAAATATTCCAATTGATATTGTTTATGAAGATGACGACCTACTTGTAGTGAATAAAGCGCCGGGTATGGTTGTTCACCCAGGACATGGAAACTTCGAGGGCACTCTGCTAAATGCTCTAGCATATCATTTTGAGGGTAACAAAACATTCAATGCGTCAGACCCACGTTTGGGGCTTGTTCACCGCATAGACAAAGACACTTCGGGACTACTTGTGGTGGCTAAAAACGACTACGCAAAAATGTTCCTGTCTCGTCAGTTTTTTGAAAAAACCACAGACAGACTTTATCAAGCACTTGTTTGGGGAAGACCAGACCCTAAAGACGGCACTGTGGACACATACATAGGCAGAAATCCAAAAGACCGCCTGCAAATGGCTGTTTATACTGCCGACCAAGAGGGTGGCAAACACGCTGTTACTCATTATAAAACACTAGCCACATACAATTATGTAAGCCTTGTGGAATGCAAACTAGAAACTGGTAGAACACACCAAATAAGGGTGCACATGAAGCACAAAGGTTGCCCACTATTCAACGACGAGCGTTACGGCGGTGACCAAATACTTAAAGGTACACCTACTTCTAGTTACAAACAATTTGTAAACAACTGCTTTAAAATATGCCCAAGACAGGCGCTTCATGCCAAAACATTGGGCTTTGAGCACCCAAGAACACACGAGAGAATGTTCTTTAATAGTGAACTGCCAGAAGATTTTGCTGCGCTATTAAAGAAATGGGAAGAAATAGTATAATTTTATTACCTTTGCACCGCAAAAAGCAAAGCTTTTTACTTAAGTAAAAAAACAACAACACAAAATATGAAAAACTTTAAATTATGGGATAAGGTTCTAGGACTAGTGGTATTTGCCATTGCCATGGTAACATACGGACTAACCATAGAACCTACTGCAAGTTTCTGGGATTGCCCAGAGTTTATCACCACAGCATTTAAACTAGAAGTGGGCCACCCTCCTGGCGCACCTTTCTTTATGCTAACAGGTAAGTTCTTTAGCCTTTTCGCTTCAGACCCAACTCAAGTGGCATACTGCATTAACATGCTTTCTGCATTCCTTAGTGCATTAACTATACTATTCCTTTTCTGGACCATCACCTTACTTGCAAAAAGACTAATAGTAGGCAAAAACACAGATGGTAGCAAAAATGAGATTTCACTTTCTCAAAGCATCATCATTTTAGGTAGTGGATTGGTTGGTTCCCTAGCTTATACATTCTCAGATACATTCTGGTTTTCTGCGGTAGAAGCGGAGGTTTACGCATACTCTTCATTCCTTACTGCCATAGTTTTCTGGCTAATTCTTAAATGGGAAGAAAAAGCAGACGAGGAAGGCTCAGACCGTTATCTTATCCTTATTACATACCTAATGGGGCTTTCTATTGGGGTTCACCTTTTAAACTTGCTTACTATTCCTGCCATAGTTTTAGTTTACTATTTCAGAAAATATGAGGCTAGCGTTAAAGGCACAATAATAGCACTACTTGTTTCATTTGCTATTTTAGGTTTCGTTCTTTACGGACTTATCCCTGGCTTTATAAGCCTTGCTGGTCATGTGGAGCTATTCTTTGTAAACACTCTTGGTCTTCCATTCAACTCTGGAGCGCTATTCTATTGTTTACTTACAGTGGGCGTGCTAGTATGGTCTATCCTAGAACTTTACAAGAAAGAAGTAAACTACAAACTTATTAAAATTTCATCTCTGCTTGCTATCTGTTTAATGGGTCTTCCTTTTATTATGGGCAACCTTTGGATAGGTCTATTTATTGTAGCAGCTATTATAATCTACTTCATTAAGGTAAAAGAAAACTTAAATATTCGTATGCTTAGTACTATAATGGTGTGCTTATCCATGATACTACTAGGTTATACCACATACGCTGTAATTGTGGTGCGTTCTGCGGCAAATCCTCCTATGGACCAAAACTCACCAGACAATGTTTTTGCTCTTAAAACATACCTAAACCGTGAACAATATGGCGACCGTCCACTATTCTATGGTCAATATTACTCTTCTGAGCCAGCACTTAAAATAGAAGGTAACTATTGCAAAACCAAGATTATAGAAGGTGAAAAAACATACGGCCTTAAAGAAAAAACATCACCAAACGAAAAAGACGAATATGTAGTAACTGGCACAAAATATAGTGTGGAATATGATAGCAATATGAAAACACTATTCCCACGTATGCACAGTAATTCTGGTGGTCACCCTCAGGCATATGAGTCTTGGGTTAATGTAAAGGGCAAGAAAGTGCCATACGACCAATGCGGTCAAAAAGTAATGGTAAAACTACCTACCTTTGGCGAAAATCTAGAGTTTTTCTTCAAGTATCAACTAAACTATATGTACTGGAGATACTTCATGTGGAACTTTAGCGGTCGTCAAAACGATATCCAAGGTCATGGTGACATTATCAACGGCAACTGGATTTCTGGCATTAACGCCATCGACCGCTTTATGGTGGGCGACCAATCAAACCTACCAGAGGCATACTCAAGTAACAAAGGCAGAAACGTGTATTACATGCTTCCACTTCTACTTGGTATATTGGGTATTGCATTCCAAGTGCAACGCAAAGAAAAATGCAAACAAACATTTTGGATTACAATGACTCTGTTCTTTATGACAGGTATTGCCATTGTATTATATCTAAACCAAGGCCCTGCCGAACCTCGCGAGCGTGACTATGCATACGCAGGCTCGTTCTACGCATTCTGTATTTGGATTGGTTTTGGTGTGGCAGGCATTGCCGAACTACTTAAAGGCACAAAACTAAACTCTACTGTTTGCGCAGCACTTGCTACTTTAATTGCCCTACCTGCACCTATTATTATGGCAGCAGAAAACTGGGACGACCACGATAGATCTGATAGATATGTGGTGAGAGATTTTGGTAAAAACTACTTCAACTCATGCGCTGCTAACGCTATTATATTCACCAATGGCGACAACGATACATTCCCACTTTGGTATCTTCAAGAAACAGAAGGCGACCCTGTGGCTATCGACAAACGCGTGTGCAACCTAAGTTATCTACAAACAGACTGGTATATAGACCAAATGCGTCGTCCTGCATACAAATCTGAAGCTCTGCCTATTACATGGGAAAGAAAAGACTATGCAGAAGGCACTAGAAGCATTGTTTACCTAAAAGAAATAATCAAAGAACCTATCGACCTTAAAAAGGCTCTTGAATTCCTTCTTGCAAACCCTGCAAAAAGTCCTAAAAACCCATACAAACAAGATTATATCCCAGGTAGAATATTCAAACTAGCCGTGAACAAAGACAATCTTGTAAAACAAGGTGCTATCAAAGAAGAAGACAAGGATAAGATAGCAGACGAAATGATTATAGACCTTTCTCATAAGTCTTATATAACAAAGAGCGAGGTGATGATTCTAGAAATGCTAGCAAACAACAACTGGGAACGCCCTATTTATTATGCAGTAACTGTAGGCAATGAAATGTACCTAAATATGCAAAAATACTTCCAGCTTGAAGGTCTTTCATACAGAATTGTTCCATTTAAGGATGGAGGTAAAAACGGTATTACAAACACAGACATCATGTATAACAACATGATGAACAAATTTAAATTTGGTAATATCGACACCAAAGGTAATATTTATCTAGACGAAAACGTACTTAGAATGTGTCGTGCACATCGTCAGATGTTTACCGAACTTATTAATAAACTTATTGCCGAAGGCAAAAAAGAAGAAGCTATCAAAGCACTAGATTACTGTTTGGAAGTTATCCCACACAAAAATGTGCCTCACAACTTCTCTTCTGCCGACTTCGTTCAGCAATATTATGAAGTAGGAGAAAAAGAAAAAGGTAGAGAACTTGCCAATATTCTTATCGACGATAGTGAAGCAAAACTTAAATGGATTTCTTCTTTAAGTAAAAACCATATAGCAGGAGCTTCAGACGAAATAGGCAAAAGTCTTATCATTATGCAACAAATTGGCATTACAGCCAACAAGCATCTAGACTACGAACTGTTTAATAGATGCTCAGAATTGATGGAAAGATATTATTATCTATATAGATAATGTTTATAGAACAAGTACCGAATATTGTCCGTGCATTTTATCCCACTGTGTTGTGGAGAAAGGACAAAAACAAAAAAGTGATTTATCTCACATTCGATGATGGTCCTACAGAGGAACTCACTCATTGGATATTAAACACTCTAGATGAGTTTGGCATTAAAGCAACGTTTTTTTGCATAGGAAACAACGCTGAAAAATTGCCAGAAATTGTCGATGAAATCAGAGAAAAAGGACACTCAGTAGGTATTCACGGATACGAACATAGAAGAGGACTGTATAAAGACAACGAGGTATTTTTTTCTGATATAGAAAAGAGCAAAAATATAATTAAAAGTAATCTTTTCAGACCTCCACATGGGAATATCACCCCACGTCAGGCAAAAAAACTGAAAGACCTTGGTTACAACGTGGTGCTTTGGGATGTGATTACAAGAGATTACAACACTCGTTTGCCAGAAGAAAAAGTTCTGGATATTGCTAAAAGATACACCAGAAATGGTTCGATAGTGGTATTTCACGACTCTAGAAAAGCATTTAAGAATATGAAATACGCCTTCCCTAAGGCTGTACAATATTGGTTAGACAACGGATATACATTTGAAACATTATGAATATACTATTATTAGGCTCAGGAGGTAGAGAACACGCCCTTGCTTGGAAGATAGCAAAAAGTTCTAAGTTAGATAAGTTATTCATTGCACCTGGCAATGCTGGTACTAATCAAGTGGGAACAAACGTAAACATTAAGGCAGAAGACTTTGATGCTATCAAAGATTTTGTTCTGGGCAACGACGTTAAAATGGTGGTTTGTGGCCCTGAAGCTCCACTAGTGGCAGGTATTTCAGACTTCTTCAAAAACGACGAAGCTCTTAAAAACATTCCAGTGGTAGGTCCATCAAAAGAAGGTGCTCAACTAGAAGGTAGTAAAGAATATGCAAAAGAATTTATGATGCGTCATGGCATCCCTACAGCAGCATATAAAGCATTTACAAAAGAAACTCTAGAAGAAGGTAAAGCATTCCTTGCTACCCTAAAAGCTCCATACGTGCTTAAAGCAGACGGTCTTGCAGCAGGTAAAGGTGTGCTTATCATTAGCGACCTTGCAGAGGCTCAAAAAGAACTAGAAGAAATGCTAGGCGGTATGTTTGGCGATGCAAGTAGCACTGTGGTAATTGAAGAATTCCTTTCTGGTATTGAATGTTCTGTATTTGCTCTTACCGATGGTAAAGACTACGTAATCCTTCCAGAAGCAAAAGACTACAAACGTATTGGCGAAGGTGACACTGGCTTAAATACCGGCGGTATGGGTTCTATTTCTCCTGTTAGCTTTGCAGACGAAGAATTTATGAGAAAAGTAGAAGAACGCATCGTTAAACCTACTATCGATGGGTTAAATAAAGAAAACATCGACTACAAAGGTTTCGTATTCTTTGGTCTTATTAAAGTGGGTAACGAACCTTACGTGATTGAATACAACGTGCGTATGGGTGACCCAGAAACAGAATCTGTAATGCTACGTTTAAACAACGACCTTGTAGAACTATTTGAAGCTACATTTGCAGGCACACTTAGCGAGCAAAAAATTGAAAAAGACCCACGTTTTGCAGTTAGCGTTATGCTAGTGGCAGGTGGTTACCCAGGCGACTACGAAAAAGGCAAAGTAATGACTGGTTTTGAAGAAGTAACCGACAGTATCCTTTTCCACGCTGGCACCACAGTAAAAGATGGCAATATTGTAACAAACGGTGGTCGCGTTATTGCAGTGAGTTCATACGGCAAAGACAAAGCAGAAGCGCTTGCTATGTCATTTAAAAATGCTCAAAAAATTAGTTACGAAGGCAAATACTTCCGTAGCGATATAGGATTTGACCTATAAAATGAGAAAGTCCAAAAATCAAACTATATTATCATTTACCACGGTGCTTATTCTCTGCATCGTGGTAGGTGTTATAGTGTGGTTACCTCAGCTTATAAAAGACTACGCATCACTTAGCGCTTGGGGGCTGAATTTACTTGGACTTACCATCACCCTACTCTCTGGGGCATTCATTTTCCTTAAAAACAGAGAAATTAGGTTTCTAAAACACGAAACCATCTTCCCCTTCCTATTTATCTTGCTTTTCATTGGCATCAGTGCCAACAATTTGGGCATAAATAAAGATTATATTGCCTTGTGTTGCACTAGTGTGGCGTTCTTTAGACTAATAAATAAGTCTAGCAAATTTATGGCGCCGTGGCATAGTATGGAAAGTATGTTGATATTATCTACAGGGTCACTTTTTGCCCCTATTCTTTGGGCTTTTATACCTGTGTTTTGGATAGGACTTATAGCATTTAATAAAACAAGCCTTAAATGCTGGTTGGCTGTATTTATGGGCATAATAGCACCATATCTTGTAGCCATTGGTATTATTTATGTGTGGGATTTACATTGCTATATAGACAAGTTTTTGGAGAATATACAGCTAACATTCTGTTTGGACCTACCAAACACTGCTATAGACTATGTTGCAACTAGTATTATTGCAGTTTCTACCTTCATAGGCATTGGTAGCCTATTCCAAGGACACGACGACAGACGCTACATACATTGGATAAACAACTTCGGTGCCATTATCCTTGCTGTATCACTAATGCTAAACATTATTTTCTTCTCTAGCGGTTTGAACCTCAACACCGCCTTCTGGATTACATTCCTACTTACCTACTACTACAGCACCACCAACACCATCATTAGCAAAACCTACTTCTGGGTACTTCTTGTTGCTAGTTTAGGAGTGATTGCTGTGAAGATGATTGGGTAAAATTTTCTATTCTTTCAGATTTTCTAGATTTTATGCCGGCGTAGGCAAAGGCAAATGGGAGTAGCCATAGTACAGAGCCTAGTGGAAGAGAAGGACCGCCACCACACATTTTTATACAAGTGTCGTAAAGAACCTCGTCTGCATCTGCATAATCAGTCGCAGCCCAAGATGCATCGCAACAGTCTTGGCATTCGCCTTGTTCTGCAGTACCACCTTTAGAACAAGAAGTTCCCCATTCTTCATTGTTGGTTTGCAAACGCATATTAATACCGCCAATGCGTGTACCCTCAGAGATTTCTACCACGTCTTCGTTTTCGGCGTATAGTTCGTTGGCACCAAAGAAAGAATGTGAAGGTAATGTAACACCGTACGATACCGATGTAGAAGAGGTTAACAATAATATAAGATATGTTTTAATATTTTTCATCAGAAATCAGCTACTTAGTTTAGTTTTACTTTTGCAATTCTACTTGTATTGTCACCTATCACATTTATAGTATAAATACCAGATGCCACAGGCAAGTCTAGAACAATATATTGACCATTTACATTGTAATTCATTTGGCGACCAGACAAATCTGATACGATAATGCTTCTTATATTGTCATTAGAAGACACTGTTACTGAGTTTCCATTTGCATAAATGTCTATGCTAGTAGATACTTCACTTTCAAAAACATCTGTAGTAACATCTTCGTCTTCTTCTGCAGACTCAGAAGTTTTCAAGTAAAATCTACCTCTGCAATCGCCTACTACTAAATCACTTACTTCGCAAACTTCACCTGCAGACAAATTGTATTCTTTTGCCTCTTGTCTATCTTCTAGGATAACGTCGCAGTCTAAGTTTGAATTCACTAGATTGAATCTATGTTTTTGATTTGCAGTTCTCACCTTTATACCAAGTGGTAGAGATTCTTCTACAGTAGGCACTGTTAGACCAGCCCATTTTGAGTCGTATCTCATCACATATAGGTCGGCAAGATTTTCTTCCATATCATTAAACAACTTAGGAGCATCTACAGCATAATCTGCAGCATCATCTTTTAGTTCGTCGTGGCTAATAGAGATTGCACTATACACACCATCTACATTTTCATTTTTCAATTGAAGTCTGAAAGATTGAACTTCTGCTTCTGCTCTTCTATTGTTGTCTACCACTGTAGTTTGGAAACATTCTTGTGGTATAGTGAGTTCTGTAACTCCCAAACCTGGAGTAAATATGAAACCATAATGTGAAGAAATTACTGCATCTTTTCTACCACCTACATAAGAGAATGAATGTCCTTCATAAATTTGAATAGAACCATTACACATACTTTGCAGTTTATCTGCATCTATATTAGCAGGATATGTATTATTTAATAATACTGGTACTTCAGGAGTCAAGCCTGTGTATTCTGGCAAACCTGCCTCATTATAGAAACGACCAGTAAAAGTAAATGTTATGTTTTCCTTATGATCATACTTTGTATCATTTCTCCTATTATAAACTTGAGCAGGAATACCATTTCCACTACTGTTTCTGCCATATTGGTTTGGCATACGAATAGCAAATGCTTTATCGTGAGGAATCTTCACTGTAAGACTTGCAAATGAATTATCCCATGTTTGTGTGTAGTCTTCACCATCTTTTATGATTACAGCCTCGTGCATATACACATGTGGAAGGTCATTTTTATAATAATCACCAGAAACCACATCGCGTGTATTGCCTGAATTATCTTCATCCCAAGGTTTTATCACAGGCCCCACTAGTGACCAGTCATAATGTCCTGTTTCTTCATTGTATCTCTCTGGAGTGAAGTCTATTTTCACTTCACCATAACGAGAAACATCGCCTGCATTTAATGTTTCCACACCCACAATTGCAGCACCACTTTCCATATAGATTTTATCTGCTATCATCTTAGCAGTAGTATTGTCACCTGCGTTTACTTGAGCGCAATCGCATGCTTTGTCACGGTCTTCTTTAAATGCTTTTGGTGTAGAAACATCAGGAATTATAGGATATTGAGTTAAACTAGCAGGGATATTTACTTTAAGTTTTTCATCCAAAACATCTGCCGCAGACAACACATTGCCATCTGCTTTTATCCAGTTTGCACGATTATCCCAATTTGTATCCACTGCACCAGTCCAAGTGATTTCACTTACAGTGCCAGAGTTTCTTTTTAGTGTACCTTTTAACTTAACTTCTACTGTTTCACCATTTAATAAGGTTAACGTAGCATTATAGTCTGTTGTGCAGTTTGTAGGAGTGAAAGTAACTTTTACAGCTTGTGAGCCTTCTGCACAAGGATTCTTTTGGTCATATTCTACTTTATAATGACCCAACCCATCTTCTACAACTACACGCATTCCATTATCGTATGTTACATCAGATGCTAAAACTGCATGAATATAATCTATGTCAAATGTCTTAGAGATAGAAACATTTGGTTCTACTTCTCCAAAATTCAATTCTACAGTCTTTGTTTCTAATTTTCTATCCTTATATACCTTAAAGTTCTTTACCAGACGCAAACATCCTCCATTCGCTAGTCCTGTGTAAAATCTAATAGCCACTGTATTGTATGGGATTTCAGCAGTGAATTTCTTATAACTCTCTGTTATACCTGCATCATGGGCATTCCAACCTGATTCCTTAAATTCATTTTCTCCCTCTAATTTAATCAAAAGCTTCATATCTGAACCAGGACTCACTGTAGCTGGATATGTAACACCTAATACAGTAGCGTCTTGCATTCTAGCTTCAAATTCTACTCTCTTTGTATAAGCTAAAGATTCTGAATTACCCGTCTTTAAATCATATGTAATCTTTTCTTCGGTACTAGCCATAAACTTTTTCTCTGCAGCATTCTCATATACAATACAGTCTTGTATTGGTACATCAGTCTGTAATGTTTTTGCTGTAACAACGTTAGATGAATTCAATGAAGCTACACCATCAAATAAAGCATACAATGTGAAACTATAAGAGGTGTTAATCTGTAATCCTCTAAAATTAAATGATGTTAGATTTCCATCAACTATATATGAAGTTCCAGTGGAGTTTTCTATTACACGATATGCAGTAGCATCATCTACTTTTGTCCAATTTAAACTCACAGAAGTATAACCTTCCTTTACTACCTTTAAAGTAGTATTTATTTTTCTTGAATATTCACCATAAACTTTTACTACAGTGCCATTAGAAAAGGTGATTTCATCGGCAAAAGTTCCTAATTGTGTAGGTTTGAAAGAAACATTCAAGGTAGTTGAACCGAATGTGCAACCTGCGCTTGCTATATCTGTTTTATCTATAGAAAAAACACCTTCACCTATACTAGCTGTTATGTCCTCGTTTAAAGCGGAATATTCAATAGTGATAGATTTATTAGGGATTGAAGAACCTTCTTCTTTTACTCCAAAATTTATATCGCCTGTAGGGATTTCTAGATATGAACCTTGTGTAATTTTAATATTAGAAAAATCTCCAGCAAAGTTCCCACTATATACAAAACGAATTTTACGTGCAGATTTAGACAACTGAATAGTAGATGTACCAGATTTAGATTCTGATACTAGATTAGTTTTCCACGCATTATCAATATATTCATCAACTCTCCATTGTATACCTGTTGCAGAATTTGATGTTGTTTTATAACTAAAACTTACAATAGGACTATTTAAACTTGTAGTATACTCCTCTGTTTTATCATCATAATTAAAACCACCCCAAGTGGCATTACCCAATCGAAAATCAGGTAAAGTTTCTTCACAATTCGCCCCAGAAGCTACCGCAAATAAGAAGACATAAATGCACGTAAAAATAAGTTTTTTCATGGTTTATGGTTTAGATTTTTATACGTATAATTCTAGTTTAGTTTAAGGGAGTGCAAAGATAAGCAAAAAATCTGATTCTATGTTATAAAACATAAACAAAGGGCATAATTTCACCCCTGTATAAGCACATTTCGTCCCATTATCTAATTTTTAAACTAAAATCATTAAAATTTACTATATTTGTAAATTAAAACAACCTATATGAAAACAAATATACTTGAGAAGCTCTTTGGATTTAATCCAAACAAAAACAAGGTGAAAACCGAGGTAATGGCAGGTATTACAACCTTCTTTACCATGGCGTATATTTTAGCGGTGAATCCGGCGATTTTGGCAGCTGCAGGTATGGACGAAGGTGCTGTTTTTACTATTACAGTGCTCATATCTGCTATTGCTACTTTACTTATGGCATTGTATGCAAAACTACCGTTTGCGCTTGCGCCTGGTATGGGCTTAAATGCGTTCTTTGCATACACCATTTGCGTATCCATGGGGTATTCTTGGCAAATGGCGCTCACTGCAGTGCTTGTTGAGGGTATTATTTTCGTACTGCTTACACTAACCAACCTTCGTGAGAAGATAGTTTATAGTATTCCGCGTAGCCTTCATGTGGCTATTGGAGCTGGTATTGGGCTGTTTATTCTTTTTCTTGGAATGCAAAATGGCAACTTAGTAGTGCGCGATGAAGCTACTATGGTAGCTCTTGGTGATATGACTTCTGGTCCTGCGCTTCTTTGCTGCATTGGTTTACTTGTTACTGCAGCGCTTATGTATAAGAAGGTACCAGGTGCTATGCTTTATGGAATCGTTCTTACAACCTTATTGGGTATTCCACTAGGCGTAACTGAATTTAAAGGAATATTTTCACTTCCTCCAAATCCAGAATCTATTATGTTTAAATTTGACATTTCATTCGTTGGCACAATAGATTTTTGGATTGTGATGTTTACTTTGCTTTTTGTGGATATGTTTGATACAATAGGCACTCTACTTGGCGTGGCTCAACACGCAGAGATGGTAGATAAGAAAACTGGCAAAATACCTTGGATAAAGAAAGCATTTATGGTGGACGCTATTTCTACCACTGCAGGTGCTATGATTGGTAGTAGTACAGTAACTACATTTACCGAGAGTACAGCTGGCATTACAGCGGGCGGACGTAGTGGTCTTACTTCGTTTACCGTGGCCTGTTGTTTTATTCTATCACTTTTCCTTTCCCCTTTATTTTTATCTATGCCAAGCGCAGCTACTGGTCCTATTCTTATTCTTGTAGGTGCGTCTATGTTATCTGGCATGAGCAAAATAAACTTTTCAGATTATTCAGAAAGTATTCCGTCTATACTTTGTATTACTATTATGGCGTTTGCATGTAGTATTGCCGATGGCATTGCTTTTGGTTTAATTTCATACGTAGGTATTAAACTGCTTACTGGTAAGGCTAAGGGTATTTCGTTTGCCACTTATATACTTACAGTTTTGTTTATTTTGAAGTTTATTATCTAAAAAAACGACCAAATAAGGCAAAATTGAAATATTTTCATTGGTTTTTATAATAATTAGTAATTTATTTCTGTTAATTTCTATTAATTTGTGAGTTTTAGTAGGAATTAGCAGAAATTTTATTATCTTTGCACTCCATTTTTTGAAAAATAATAAACAAACCTTATATAATATGTCTAACGAAATTTTAATTGGCGACAAAATTAAAGCATTTAGAGAGACTCGTAAACTTACTCGTGAGCAACTTGCAGAAAACAGTGGTTTGGAACTTTCTTTAGTTACAGAAATTGAGGAAAACACAAACATTCCTTCTCTTTCTCCACTTATTAAAATAGCTCGTGCATTGGGTGTTCGCCTTGGTACTTTTCTTGATGACAACAATCACCTTGGACCAGAAATTTGCCGTGGTGGCGAGAGCGAAAAAACTCTTAGTACTTCAAACACCAAGAGTCGCTCAAATTCTCACCTAAACTTTATGTCGCTTGCCAAACGTAAGGCTGGACGCAATATGGAGCCTTTTATTATCAATATTGAGCCTGCTGATACAGAAAATCTACTTCTTTCTTCTCACGAGGGCGAAGAGTTTATCTATGTGCTAGAGGGCAAGGTGAATATTAAATACGGCATCAACGAATATGTGCTAGAGGCTGGTGATAGTATTTACTACGATTCTATCGTGGAACACTTGGTTTATGCTACAGAATCTTCAAAGATTTTGGCTGTTGTTTATGCTCCATTCTAATGTTTTGATATGAAAAATTACGAACTTTCTACTAGAACCCTTGGTGAATGGGTAGAATATTGGGCAGAACAGACTCCTGATAAAGATTATATAGTTTACGCAGACCGTGGTCTTCGTTTTACATGGAAGGAGTTTAACGAACGTGTAAACCACCTTGCCAAAGGTATGCTTGCTATTGGCATTGAAAAGGGTACTCACGTGGGTCTTTGGGCTACTAATGTGCCAGACTGGTTGACTTTCCTTTATGCTTGTGCACGTATTGGTGCTGTTTGTGTGACTGTAAATACCAATTATAAGCAAAACGAGCTTGAGTATCTTTGTGAACACTCAGATATGCATACTCTTTGTATCATTGATGGCACTTGGGATTGCGACTATGTGGATATGACATACAAAATGCTTCCTGAACTTAAAACTTGCCAACGTGGTAAGCTAAACAGCGAGCGTTTCCCAAAAATGAAAAATGTAATCTACATTGGTCAAGAAAAACACCGTGGTATGTATAACACTGCTGAGATACTTCTTCTTGGTAGTTCTATCTCTGACGATAAACTAAATGAAGCTAAAGCTAACGTAAACTGTCATGACGTGGTAAATATGCAATACACTTCTGGAACAACTGGTTTCCCAAAAGGTGTGATGCTTACTCACTATAATATTTCAAACGACGGTTTCTTCACTGGCGAACACATGAAGTTTACCTCTGATGACAAACTTTGCGTGTGTGTGCCTCTTTTCCACTGCTTTGGTGTGGTGCTTGCTACTATGAACTGTTTGACACATGGTTGTACACAAGTGATGGTAGAGAAATTTGACCCTCTTGTGGTGCTTGCTTCTGTGCACCAAGAACGTTGTACCGCGCTTTATGGTGTGCCTACAATGTTTATTGCAGAGCTAAATCACCCTATGTTTGATATGTTTGACCTAACATGTCTTCGTACAGGTATTATGGCAGGTGCGCTTTGCCCTATTGAACTTATGCGTCAGGTGAGCGACAAAATGCACATGACTATTACTTCTGTGTATGGCTTAACTGAAACTTCTCCTGGTATGACTCAAACTACCGTGGAAGATAGTTTTGAAAAACGTTGTACAACTGTTGGTCGCGACTATCCATTTGTGGAAGTACAAGTAATCGACCCAGAAACTGGTGAAATTTGCCCTCCTGGGGTGCAAGGCGAAATGTGTTGCCGTGGTTTCAATGTGATGAAGGGTTATTACAAAAACGAAAAAGCTACTGCGGAAATTATCGATGCTAATGGATATCTTCACTCAGGTGACCTTGGCGTGAAAGACGAAGATGGTTACTATCGCATTACTGGTCGTATCAAAGATATGATTATTCGTGGAGGTGAAAATATTTACCCTCGCGAAATTGAAGAATTCCTTTATCACCTAGAAGGTGTGAGCGACGTGCAAGTGGCTGCTGTGCCATCTAAAAAATATGGAGAAGAGGTGGGTGCATTCATTATTCTTAAAGAAGGTGTAAAAATGGAGCCAGAAGATGTGCGCGACTTCTGTAAAGGCAAAATTGCTCGTTACAAAATCCCTAAATATGTATTCTTTGTGGATAGTTTCCCTCTTACAGGTAGTGGTAAAATCCAAAAATACAAACTAAAAGAACTAAGTTTACAACTTTGCGCCGAACAAGGCATCGAAGTTATCTAATAATTAAGGGCGACCATTTGGCCGCCCTTAACTTTTATCTTATAATTATTTTTTTCTACCTCTTTTTGCTGGTTTAGCAGGTGTTTCCTCTATTATCTTAACACAATCTTCGTAAGTTAATGTCTCTACATTGCAATCTTTTGGAAGTTTGTAGTTTGTTTTGTCTTTGCATAGATAAACACCATATCTGCCGTTTAAAAGCTGCATTGAAGCATCTTCGGCAAATGTTTTCACAACTTTGTTTGCTTCTGCTTCTTTTTTTGCATTAAGAAGTTCTTCTGCTTCTGCTAGAGTTACAGAAAGTGGATCGTATGTTTTAGGAAGAGAGCAGAATGCACCATTATAAGCAATATAAGGACCAAATCTACCCACAGCTACTTTCACTTCTTTACCTTCTAGTTCGCCTAGCACGCGAGGAAGTTTAAATAACTCTAACGCTTCTTCTAAAGTGATAGTTTCTAGAGATTGGTCTGCCTTTAGTGAAGCAAATGTTGGTTTACCGCTATCGGTAGCATCGCCCATTTGAGCCACTACGCCAAAACGACCAATTTTCACGTAAATAGGCTTACCTGTTTTAGGGTCTGTACCTAAAAGACGTTCGCCAGCCTTTCTTTCTGTCTTTTTGCTAGAAGATTCTTCTATTGTTTTGTGGAAGTCTTGATAGAAATTGTCTATTGTTGATTCCCATTTTTCTTCGCCTTCAGCAATTTTATCTAGGTCTTTTTCCACTTGAGCAGTGAAGTTGTAGTCGATAATACTTTGGAAGTTTTCCACTAGATAGTCATTTACCACAACACCTATATCTGTAGGGAAAAGTTTAGATTTTTCTGCTCCGTAAACCTCTTCGTTCACTTGTTCGGTGATAATACCTTTTTCTAAAACAAGTGAGTTGTAATTTCTCTTAGCACCTTCTCTATCAGTTTTTTCTACGTATTCACGGTTTTGAATTGTACTAATAGTAGGAGCATATGTAGAAGGACGACCAATGCCTAGCTCCTCCATTTTACGCACTAGTGAAGCTTCGGTGTATCTAGCAGGACGTTGGGTAAAACGTTCTGTACAATCTATCTTTTTGTATTCTAGTTTTTCACCGCTTTTGAATGCAGGAAGAATATTTAGTGAAGATTCTTCATCTTCGTCGTCTTTTGATTCCATATAAACTTTAAGGAAACCATCAAACACTAGCACTTCACCCATCGCCACAAAAGTTTCTTTTGAGTTGTCTAGTTCTATGGTAATGGTGGTTTTTTCTAGTTCTGCATCTGCCATTTGAGAGGCAATGGTGCGTTTCCAGATTAGTTCATATAGATATTTTTCTTGTTTTGTACCTTCTATTGTGGCGTCAGCAAGGTTTGTAGGACGAATAGCTTCGTGTGCCTCTTGAGCACCTTTAGCTTTGGTTGCATATTGTCTTACTTTGCTATATTTCTCACCTGCAAATGATACAATAGCAAATTTTGCAGCATTAAGAGCAAGATTTGAAAGGTTTACAGAGTCTGTACGCATGTAAGTGATTTTACCACTTTCGTATAGCTTTTGAGCTATCATCATGGTTTGAGACACTGAATAACCAAGTTTGCGTGCTGCCTCTTGTTGCAATGTAGAAGTAGTAAATGGAGGCGCAGGAGTGCGTTTTGCTGGTTTTGTTACCACATCTGAGATAGTGAAAGAAGCATCTTTACATTTTTCCAAGAAACTTTGTGCTTCTTTTTTGGTTGCAAAACGTTTAGATAGTTCTGCTTTAAGCTCCACTCCGTTTGCATCTGTAAATAATGCAACTATCTTGTAGTTTGACTCTGCCTTGAAACCTTGAATTTCACGTTCTCTATCCACAATTAATCTCACAGCCACAGACTGAACACGTCCTGCAGATAGTGATGGTTTAATTTTTTTCCAAAGAATTGGAGAAAGTTCAAAACCTACTATACGGTCTAATACTCTACGTGCTTGTTGAGCATTAACTAGGTCTATATCAATGTTTCTAGGATTTTTAATAGCATTTAATATAGCATTCTCGGTAATTTCGTGAAATACTATACGTTTTGTTTTATTTGTATCTAAGCCCAAAACCTCTGCCAAATGCCATGCAATAGCTTCTCCCTCGCGGTCTTCATCGGAAGCTAGCCAAACCATTTCTGATTCTTTTACTTTCTTCTTAAGCTCTGTTACTAGTTTCTTTTTATCTGAAGGAACTTCGTATATAGGAGAATAGTTCTTAGTGAAGTCTATACTAATATCTTTGGTTTTAAGGTCACGTATATGACCGAAACTAGACATCACAGTATAATCCTTACCTAAGAATTTCTCTATTGTTTTTGCTTTTGCTGGAGATTCGACTATAACTAGATTTTTACTCATATTTATGAAGTCATCGATGGTTAGACAATCAAAATTCGCTGCAAAAGTAATAAATTTTTGACAACAACTAAAAATTTTACATATAATATGTGTAAAAATGCGTATTTCCAACCCACAACCTTAAAAAAAATTCTTAAATTTGCGTTTTAAAACATTCATTTATGAGCGGATTAAGATTTAGGGTTGTTAGCGAAGCTTTTAATAAAAAAGCATTGCAAGTTAATCCTCCTACAGAAAATATTTCTGAGTATTATGGCAGATATGTCTTTGGCAGAAAAGAAATGGCCAAATTCCTATCTAGCGAATGTATGCAAGCACTTGTTAAGGCTATAGACCAAGGTGAAACTTTGGATCGTAAAATAGCAGACGAGGTAGCAGAAGGTATGAAACAATGGGCCATGACACATGGTGCCACTCACTATACTCACTGGTTCCAGCCTCTAACAGAAGGAACCGCAGAAAAGCACGATTCATTTATTGAATATGCTACTGTGCCAGGTGGTGAGGTAATAGAAAAATTTTCTGGTAAGCTTCTTGCACAACAAGAACCAGACGCCTCTAGCTTCCCTAATGGTGGCATTAGAAACACATTTGAAGCTCGTGGTTATACCGCTTGGGACCCTTCTTCACCTGCTTTCATAGTAGATGACACCCTTTGCATTCCTACCGTATTCGTGGCTTATACAGGCGAGGCGTTAGACTATAAAACTCCACTTCTTAAAGCTATTAATGCTGTAGATAAGGCAGCTACTGCTGTTTGTCACTACTTCGACCCTTCTGTTAAGAAAGTTTTCTCATACTTAGGTTGGGAACAAGAATATTTCCTTGTAGATGAAGGACTTTATGCTGCACGTCCAGACCTTCTATTAACTGGTCGTACACTTATTGGTCACGAATCTGCAAAAAACCAACAACTTGAAGACCACTATTTTGGTGCTATTCCTGCCCGCGTACAAGCATTTATGAAAGAGCTTGAATTTGAGGCATATAAATACGGCATTCCATGTAAAACTCGTCACAACGAGGTGGCTCCAAACCAATTTGAGCTTGCTCCTATTTTCGGTGAAATGAACTTGGCTAACGACCAAAACCTACTTGTTATGTCTATTATGAACCGCATAGCACGTAAACATGGCTTTAGAGTTCTTCTTCACGAAAAACCATTTGCAGGCATCAATGGTTCTGGCAAGCACAACAACTGGTCACTAGGCACAAACACTGGCGTGGGATTGTTTACACCAGGTAAAACAGCAGAAGAAAATCTGCAATTCATTACCTTCCTTGTAAACGCACTTATGGCTGTGTATAAAAACAATGCCCTACTTAAGGCATCTATTATGACAGCTCAAAACGCTCACCGCTTGGGTGCAGGCGAGGCTCCTCCAACTATTATTTCTGCTTTCCTAGGTTCTCACCTTACAGAAGTGCTTAACAAACTAGAAGAAAGTAGCAGTGAGGAAGCTATTGTTATGGATGGCAAAAAACAAATGAAACTTGGAGTGGCTCACATTCCTGAAGTTTTACTAGACAACACAGACCGTAACCGTACCTCACCATTTGCCTTTACAGGCAACAGATTTGAGTTCCGTGCTGTGGGTTCATCTGCAAACTGCGCATCGGCTCTTATAGTTCTAAATACTATAATGGCAGACCAACTTAACGAATTCAAAACACTAGTAGATGAAAAAATTGCTAGTGGCAAACCAACCAATAAAGCTATATTCGAAGTTCTTAAAGCATATATCAAAGAATCTAAATCTATTCGTTTCGACGGTAACGGTTATAGCGACCAGTGGAGAAAAGAAGCTGCAGAACGTGGCTTAGACTGCGAAACTAGCGTGCCAAAAATCTATGATGCATACACAAAAGAAGAAAGCATCGGTATGTTTAGCAGAACAGGGGTATTCTCTGAAAAAGAACTTGAAGCAAGAAACGAAGTTAAATGGGAAACATATACCAAGAAACTTCAAATTGAGGCTCGCGTGCTTGGCGATTTATGCTTAAATCACATTATCCCTGTGGCAACACAATACCAATCTCTGCTATTAGACAACGTCTATAAGACCAAACAAATCTATAGCGCAGAAAAAGCCGAAGAGCTTTGCGCACACAATATGGAGCTTATAGAAAAACTTTCTAAACATATTTCTATTATAAAATCTAATGTAGATGCTATGGTAGAAGCTAGAAAGCTTGCAAATAAGATAGAATGCGAAAGAGAAAAAGCCATAGCCTATAGCGAAACAGTTCTTCCATACTTTAGTCCTATTCGTGCTAACGCAGACGAACTAGAACTTATTGTTGACGACGAACTATGGCCTCTTCCAAAATATCGTGAAATGCTTTTCATAAGATAAAATGAATAAACTGCTTCGTAATATTATCATCATAAGTATGCTTATTACAGAAGCAGTTTTTGTTTGTGCCGTGGCGCAAACAAAGGTAAGTTTCGCTTACGACACCGACTTCCTACTCTACTTCGACAACAGAGAATACGACCGCACACCTGGACAAAGAAGT
Organism: uncultured Bacteroidales bacterium; assembly: GCA_937911235.1. Classification (GTDB taxonomy): domain Bacteria; phylum Bacteroidota; class Bacteroidia; order Bacteroidales; family Paludibacteraceae; genus Enterocola. The sequence continues at coordinate 2,321 of CALDPN010000084.1, read as the reverse complement.
CAAACTATATTTGGCGTGAGACTAGCTCCAGAAATTGGTGTACAAATTGCCGATTCCACCGAATCTACACACAAACTTATGGCTGGTGTGGCATATAACCAACCATTTGGTGCGAGTTGGGGAGAAATTACGGTGAAACCGACCATTTATTACCGCATCGAGACCAAAGGATTTGACATTAACCTAGGTTTTGTGCCATACAGATACCTTAAAGAAACTCTTCCTGAATATCTACTTTCCGATACCATAAGCTATTACAACGCCAACTTGCAAGGTGCACTATTCCAATACGAAAGCGAAATGGGCTTTGCTTCTCTTATGGCAGACTGGCGTGGTATGTATAGCAAAGAAACAAGAGAGGCCTTTAGAGTGATTGCCACTGGTCAATACAGATACAAATGGCTACAAGTGGGTGGATATGCCATGCTAAATCACCTTGCAAACAATATGCAAACAGACTGCGTATATGATGACATTATGGTGAATCCATACGTAGGATTTAACTTTGGCGACATCACACCACTAGACTCACTAAACTTAAGACTTGGATATATTGGTGGTTTTCAAAGAGAAAGAGCCACAGAAACCGCTTATTTCACTCATGCATTTAATGCAGAACTATTCCTTAGATGGAGATTCCTAGGCTTTAAGCAATCTGTGTATTACGGCAACAGCCTTTATCCTTTATACGAAAAACAAAAGGCCATCCTAAATATGGGTGACCCTTGGTATAAAAGTAAGTTATATAGCAGAACAGACTTTTTCATCTATCTATACAATAACAGATTTGTAAACTGTTATTTCTCATTTAACCTACACGTAAACGAAACAGGGCAAGTAAACTGCCAACAACAACTTATTGCTCAGTTTTGCCTAAGCGAAGTGTTCAATAAAAAAGACTCTCCAAAACTGAAGAGCCTTTTAGGTAAGTAATTTTCTTTTCTCTACTGTCTTTTCTTAGAGAACCAATCTAAAATAACTTGTTTATCCTTGTTTAGCTGAGAAGCTAATTTTGCTGGAGTATCAAATTTTTGTTCCTCTCTAATGAATTGTTTGAAGTTTACTCTAATTTTCTTTTTGTAAATATCATCGTTGAAATCGAAGATATGCACCTCTATACTTTTTGTTTCAGACATATTTACAAAAGTAGGACGAGCACCTATATAAAGCATAGATTTTAGAGGTTTGTTGTAGCCTTCTACGTTTACTGTTACAGCATAAACACCTGCAGCAGGCAGAAGTTTTCTCACATCATTTACTGCCACATTTGCAGTTGGGAAACCTATACTTTTGCCTAGTTTGAAACCTGGTATCACAGTACCTTCTATGAAGTAGTCGTAGCCAAGAGCATCTTTTGCAGCAGAAATGTTGCCAGCTTGAATTTCACGTCTTACGTGCGAAGAACTCACCACCACGTCTTTTACTTTAAATACATCTTCTCTTTCTACTACAATACCCTTTTCTTCACCGTATTGCTTGTATTGCTCAAAACCATTTGCTCTATCGCAACCAAAATGGTGGTCGTGACCAATTAATAGATATTTTACGTTCAATTTTTCTATTAAATAGTCATCCATAAATTGTTTAAACGACTTGCCAGAAATTTCTTTATCGAAAGGAAGAACCACTACATAATCTACACCAGAGTTTTCTAGTAATTCATATCTCTCATTATTAAGTGTGATTAACTTTGGAATGTAATTTGCTTGAAGTGCTTCTCTTGGGTGAGATGAGAATGTAACTACCACAGACTCAAGGCCTCTTTCACGCGCTTGCTTTGCTAAACGTGTCAATAAAGCAGCATGACCTTTGTGAACACCATCAAAAAAACCTATGGTTACCGCTGTACCATTAAAGTTAATTTCTTGTAATTTTTCTATTATCTTCATTTGTTTATTAAAAAAATATTCTTACCTTTGCAACCGATTTAACTATCGGGCCTATAGCTCAGTCGGTTAGAGCATCGGACTCATAACCCGCAGGTCCCTGGTTCAAGTCCAGGTGGGCCCACCTAAAGAAGTTGACTTTTCGGTCAGCTTCTTTTTTTATGCGTCTTGTTGAGCCGAGAATCATAAATAGAAGCATTGGTTTTTACTTGATTTTTTGGTTTGCGCAAAGATATATAATATTTTCTTATTTTGCCCAAATCATTCTAGGTTTTTTGGATATATCTTCTTTTATTTTTATTTGTGTAAATCCTATTTTCAGTAGCATCTCATACGTTTGAGAAGAAAGCAGCGAATTTATCTCAAAATACACCGCCGCAGAACACTTGTGAGCAAACTCTGCCACCGCTCTATAATATATCAAAGGATCTTCTT
>CALDPN010000083.1 GCA_937911235.1 uncultured Bacteroidales bacterium | reverse complement strand
TGATATTGTCCATGAACTCTATGGTACACAGGTCCTTAGGAGACATTATATATTTGTTAGTTGTCATATTGTTATTATTTCTTTATTAGTTTAACTTTCTTATAATACTGCTCGTTAGTGATTTCACCATTCTCAAGCTGTTGTCTGAGCATCTCCTTCTGTTCATTAGCAGAGAGTGGCTTTCTCAATTCCTCTTGTTTAGTTATCAGTTCGTCTTTAAGAATGAACGTTGTTGACAATCGTCTTCTCAATGTGTTAATCGTATTTATGAAAATTGAAGTCAAACCGTGTTCTTCCCTATATTTGTCACCGAACTCAAAACGGTTAGAAGCAGCTTCTATAGCATTTAATTGTCTGACAAGACTATTGTAAGCCTCACACTTGACAATGTACCTGCTGCCACGTGGGTGTTTATCTGAGGCTACCTCTAGTAATCCTAACTGTTGAAGGTTCTTCTTAGCTTTAGTAATTTGAGCTGTATTCAAACCACTATTAGCCATAATCACTGAATCACTTGTAAAGTACCTTCCCGTTGATTGCAGGTGAATGACAGCTTCAAGGAAGTCTCGCTCATTCTGGGATAGTACACACTTCAAGTTGATTGGACTCTTAACAAACAACTCGTCTACCTCTAGTTTACTCTTAAACTTAGTTACGTTTAGCTTACTCATAGTTTTAAAATATTTAAATCATTAATATGTTTATATGTAGTGTGGCTTATCTAATTTCCACGGTGCAAATATATGGCTAAAATATTGAAATAGAATGGTTTACACTTGTGTATACACCTGTATATACACGTCCCATATGTGATGTGGGTATTGAAATACAACAGTATAGGACAAAAAAAAGAGCCACCTGTTGGTGACTCTTAAGCACGAGCTGTACATGTGCTATTTTAGTAGTTTTTCAATATCATCTACAAATTGTTCGTTTGACGTGTTGTCATTATTGCTATTTGACATGGAGTAAGAATTAGCAAGACCCTTGACAGCAAATATGATTTCAGCTTTCTTCCAATATGATTTATCTTGGTCTCTACCTCCTTTAATAATAGTATTAATGAAATATGCAAGTCTAACCTTTTTAGCATCTTTACCTTTCCATTTTAGACCATCTTTTGCTTTTTCTCCACGTCCTGTAAAGTAGTAGATAAAGTCAGACAACAAAGTTTCAGGATGAAGACATCCTCTTTTTATTAAGTAGTCATATACTTTTTCAAGTGTTTTATCTGAGAATGAAGTGGTATAATATACATCATTGGTCTTGGTGGTTGTATCATTGTTCAAGCTAGGAGTGCCCACAGTAGGACAATGTTTAGATGTCATTGTGTTGTTTTCTGTGTTGTCGTGAGTACACTCCTTTTTCATACCATGATAATGCAAAAGTCTATCTAAACACTTTATCGCCTTAAAACATAGTTCATGAGACAATTTTACAAACCCCCTAACCTTAATATAGATGGGTGTTTTTTCACCATCATTTTGTAGATAATGATTCAACTTCCATCTTGTTTTAGACAGAGAATCATTTAGTTTATCTCTGTATACTAATAATAGGATAGTTATATTATTACCTTTATCTACACAAAGTTCGTATATACATTTTTCAAATGCATTATACTTTTCATGTAATTCTATATAAGCTGAACGTGCTTCTGTGCGTTTATTTATAATTGCTACTTCAACTCTTTGGAAATCATCTATATAACGCACAAACTCATCTATCCTTGAGGTATCCATATCTATTCTCTTATATATAAACTGCCTATGGCATTAGCCATAAGTCTGTTTATTATTATTTATTATATTCTTATATGTTCTTCAAATTAAGGATGCTAGCGTCTTTATATTATGGACGGCTACGCCCTTATTATAGATATAGGTGCCTCTGAAGGTTATTAAACGCATTTCTTGCGACCTCTATACCACCCAGTGTAGAGACTCCATCAGCCACAGAACCATACTTAAGGTTGATAATCTCAGGAAGCTTCTTGGTTCCAAGTTCCTCAACACCCTCACGCAGATATAGCTGTATTATGAAGTTTACAAACTCCTGCTCCTTTGCAGATAGACTCATTCTGTAGGCATCTGTCTTTTTCACTCTATCCTTACGCTCTATTGGCTCAATATTGTATGCTATGTACTCAAGGACATCAAGTAAGTCACTATCCTCTGCATCTATAAGAGAACGTATCTTTGTTAGAGTCTCCATATCATATCCAACATCAGACATCTTGTCCAATAGCTCTTCACGTGTCTTTGGTGATGACCATATAGTTTCCAACTCTTCCGCAGAATTGAAGAACTCAGGAAGTTGTCCAAACATGCCACGCAGGAACTCCTCAGCTGATACAGGCTTACCGTCTGCACCCCAGAACATATCTGACTTGATGTACTTAATCTTTCTTGCCTTGCCATCTGATAGTCTAATCTCAAGCTTCTCTGGTTGAGGACACTCACAAGGAGCCTTTCCACACTCTGGACATACAGGTTTAGAACACTCACAAGGACGCTTACCACACTTCTTGCAGACCTTCTCAATCTTTACTTTAGGGTCATCAGTTGGAGGGTCGCTTGGAATATCATCACATGTGCAAGGCTCATTACCACAGTGGGGACATACAGGTTCACCA
>CALDPN010000082.1 GCA_937911235.1 uncultured Bacteroidales bacterium | reverse complement strand
CAAAAAGAATACATTGCCTTGTGCGGCGCGCGACTTGAATCGCAAATACTTATCAATGCCGTAGTTGAAGCCTATAATCATGGCCGCCTCACCGATTTTGCCGCCGAGATAGAACAATACTACATTCCGGCCTACGACCCCGACTACGAAGAAGAAACCGAGGAGGATGAACTTCCCGACGATGATGGACGCTACGATGCATACGTCTAAAAATAGCCTTTAAAACCGCGCTACAGCACCTCCTGACGGGGGTGAAATCACATTAAACCTTTTGGGTCATTAGATTAAACCTTTTGCCTCAAAAGGTTTAATCTTTTTGTCCTTTAGGTTTAACCTTTTCAGAGGGTATCTTATACCCTCTTTTTTTGTACCTTAAAAGTGTAAAAAAACGTGTAAAGTGTTGCTTTTTTTATATGTTTTTGGTATTTTATGGTAAATAATCACAAGATTTGTTGGTAAAATTTGTAAATTATTTTTGTTATGGATAAAGCGCAGGCATATATCAGGATACAGGAGCTCAGATCGGTGCTCAAGGAGGCGAATAGGCAGTACTATGTCGAAGACTCCCCTACACTTACTGATTATGAATTTGATATACTTCTGAAGGAGTTGGAGGCTCTTGAACAGGAGTATCCGGAATTTCTCGTTAAGGATTCGCCGACTCAGAGGGTCGGAAGTGATCTGAAGAAGGAATTTGAGCAATATCCGCATCGCTATCCCATGCTTTCCCTTGGCAATACATATGATTTGAGCGAAGTTCAGGCACAGGCAATACTTGATTTGCGACTCAGCCGACTCACAAAACTTGAGGTTGACAAACTTCTTGAAGAACTTAAATCTGTGAAAAACAAAAACTCAGCATTTGTATTCCAAACACTTTCTGAAATCTACATGGCTAAAGAAGACACACTTAAAGCAGAAGCTACTCTAGAAGAAGCTGTTGCAATGTTCCCTTCTGATCCTAACGTAATTGGTTCATTAGTAAACCAATACATGATGACAGGTAAAAGCGAAAAAGCTGTAGAAAACCTAGACAAACTTGTTGAGTCAGATCCTTCAAATGTACAATACAAAGTGGTTAAAGCTAGTGTGCTTGCTATCCAAATGAAAGAATTTGACAAAGCTAAAGCTACTCTAGAACCATTATTTGCTGATGGTAGCGCTTCTAAAGATGCTTCTATTCTATTTGAAATGGGTCGTGTATGGGCTCTTGACGGTATGAACCAACTAGAAAAAGCTCAAGATATTGAAGATGACAAACAATACAAAAAAGCTGTAGATGAAGCTAAAACTTGCTTTGATAAAGCATTAGAATATTATCTTCCTGCTCGTGAAATTATGTCTGAAGACGATCAAAATTACCTTACATTATTACAATCTATTCGTGAAATGTATGTTCGTTTAGGCAAAACAGGTTCTGCTGAATACAAAGCAATCAACGACGAAATCAACACACTATAATTGATTACATTAAATAAAGAAAAGGACAATTCCAAATGGAGTTGTCCTTTCTTTTTTATTATGAGGGTATTTACTCTTTTAGTCACCTTTTTCTCTTCTACACATAGGTGCAAAATAACAATATTCACAATTCTTGGTATTAGTAGTTTGGTAAATTTCCTTTTCTTTATCCATAAGGTTATCCACAACAATGTCTAGCTGTTCTCTAAATGTTGACTCCCAATCATTAGGAAGAAGCACTTGTGTATTGGCTAAGAAGTTTTTATGGTCAAATGACATTCTAGCTAGGAAAAGATAAGTTTCGATATTCTTATTGGTCTTTTCTTTGTATAGAATATTATAAAAACACATTTGAAGTATTTCTTTCACGTATTTTTTATTGTTAGGTTCGTAAAAGAAGGCCTTCAATTCATCTGTGTCAAGCACTTTAGTGGCATCAATATTCTCGTTTAATTTTGTGGTCTTATAGTCGATTAGATGCACTGCATTGCTTGTTTCGTCTATCTTATCGATAAAACCTTTAAGTTTTATATTATTGCCACTGCAAGTTGTGTATTCCTTGGTATATTTATTCTCGCTAGAAATATGAGTAAACGGAGTGCGTTTTTTATCACATTCAAGCATATTAATTACCATTTCTACAATGATTTCAAATAGAATCTTATTCTCTCCAGTAATTTGATAAGAATATTTTTCTACCTCTTGTATTTTCTTTAATTCGTATAGTGTAAATATAACTGCCTTTTGGGTGAGTTCTTCTATTTTGTCTTTTGTGTATTGAGACAAGTTGTTTTCTGTTACCTGTTTGCCAATAAAAGGAGTGTAGATAAGTTCCATTACAGTGTGAAAAACACGTCCTAATTGTGCTGCGTCTAATGTTGTTGCTACTTCAGATTTTTCTCTAATTCCTTTAATATAAGTGTAATAGAACTTTAAAGGACATTTAATATACTCGTTTAGAGCAGAAGGTGTTAAGCCTGTTTCTTGGAAATATTTATTAATATCGTTAATATCTTCTTCAGATTTATTGATAATAATATCTTCAGACTTACATATCTGAGGAATATGTGTCACTTGTTTTTTATCTATAGAAACATTGTAAAGATATTCAAGTTGTTTTACAAATCTACTTACTTCACCTGTGCTATTTTCATTGTTGTTTCTTGTGTCGTATATTAGCCAAACATTTGAAGCTCGCTTAATTAGTCGGTAGAAATTGTATGCAAAAATTGCATCCTGATGGTCTGTAGTAGGCAGATTGTATGGTTTTCTAATGCTATATGGTATTAGTGAGTTGCCAATGTCAGATTTAGGGAAAATGCCTTCGTTGAACGAAGTTATTATTATATTATCAAAGTCTAGACATCGAGTTTCTAGCATTCCCATCATTTGTAGTCCACTTAGAGGTTCCCCTAAAAATGATAGGTTTACCATTTTTAATACAGAAGTCATTATTCTGTATATCGTATATGCGTCTATAGATATGTTTGGATAACATCCTAGTAGGGTAATTGTCTTATTGGTTGCTATATGAGCTTGGTTTAGGCATTCTTTGTCAAGCTTAAGGTCTTGATTGATGTTATTAATTAGATATTCTATGACTAACAACAATTTAGGAAGAAGCTCTGCGTAATTGTATGGCGTAAAGATAAGCTTTAATAATTCATTTTCAGTAACTAATTCTTCTTCTGGAATATAAGTATTGTTGTATATAAATTTATCAAGATTTTCTATTTCATCTTTACACAGGCTCACAAGGTAGGGATGAGATAAAATCTCTTTTGTATTTGTGTTGTTAAATCCTTTTTGTAGTTTATAATTTTTATGCAACGATAAAAATAAATCTATAAAATTGTATGTTGAAGTGTATTTTATAGGATAACCCATTGTAATATTTACAGATTTATTTTCTGGCATTGCATACAACATTGGTATAAGAAGAGATTCGTCAGACAATATCAATGCTGTTTTTATTGTCTTTTCTTCTGTTGAAGTATTGTCTTTTTCGTTACTTAAAAGTTCATTAAGTAACTTGTTTGTATATTTAGTTTGACCAATATTTGAAGAACAACCAATGGTATGAATTGTTGTTTCTGGATAATTTTCTTTCTCTAAATTGTATTTAGATTTATATTTTTCTAAATTTGTTTTTGTAAAATAGTGCGCTTTGTTTGCTGCATCTTCTGATATTTTTGCGTATTTAAAGTCGTAATCCCAATAGAAATCTGCAATTCCTTTACGTTTTAAAATATCGAAAAGCGCCTTTGTAGTGCCATCTAGGGCATTAAATCCTATAAATACTACTTTCTCTGGAAGTAGGGCGTCTGGTATTTCGTTTTCTACCACATAACGATGTAGCATACCATCGTAACCTATATTTTCAGAAAATAGTCTGTCTTTGAAGTTGTTGTAAATTTCCAACATCTTCTTCCATAGCTGGTGTGTTTTTTCTCTATACTCGCTACCATTGTCTATCAAATTTAGAAAATTACGAATACAGTTGATTTGTTCTTTTGTTAAGATATTTTCTTTTTCGTATCTTTTTAGTTCTTCTATGTTAGAGAAAATGTATTTAGCGTTTACTAAATAATTGTCTATATCGTTGAAGTCTTTTAGAATTATTTCGCCAATGCCTAAAAATTCGTTGAAATTTTCCTTTGTATTTGTTACAGTTTTATACGACTCGTATAAGTGAAATAAAAGTCCTATTTTGTCTTCTTTTTCGTACTGAGGACACAATGTATCGAAAAATTCTGATATAGTTAAACACTCAGGAGCGAGTAGAGTGTCGCTAGAGATATGTTTTAAATGTTCTATAAAGAACTTTCCTGCACGACGTGATGGGAATACAAAACAAGTGTCTGATATGTTAGAACCTTGTTCTTTGTAGTATATTTCTGCTATTTGTTTTAAAAATGGTGTCATAATTACAAAGATAATAAATTAGGAATTTTTGTGCAAACGAGAGGAGAATAAATTAATTTATTATCCCGAGTGCAGCCAAAAATCACGGACGTAGTCCGTAGTTAGGAGTTTTTTTGAGGTTTTTTTTAGTATCTTTGCAAGTAAATAAATAAATTATGATTTCTGTTGAAAATTTAACTGTTGAATTTAGTGCAAAAGCGCTTTTTGATAATGTAAATTATGTAATAAATAAGCGTGATAGGATAGCTCTGGTGGGTAAAAATGGAGCAGGGAAGAGTACTATGCTTAAGATTATATCAGGACTTCAGGAGCCAACTTCTGGTAGAGTGTCTATTCCTAAGGATGTAACAGTGGGCTATCTGCCACAGCACATGATTCACAACGATGATACCACTGTGAGAGATGAAGCAGCTAAGGCTTTTAGTCGTATTCTATCATTACAGGCTCATTTAGAGGAACTGAATGTGCAACTTTGTGAGAGAACTGACTATGAATCAGAGTCTTATCTTGCACTTATCGACGAAATTTCTCACCTAAATGAGCAACTTGATATGCAAGGTGGTGGAAATTTCGATGCAGAAGTAGAGAAAACTCTTATGGGGCTTGGTTTTTTGCGTAGCGATTTTGAGAGACCAACCAATGAGTTTAGTGGTGGTTGGCGTATGCGTATTGAGCTTGCTAAAATATTACTTCAACGTCCAGATGTATTGCTTCTCGATGAGCCTACTAACCACTTAGATATTGAGTCTATTCAATGGTTAGAACAATTTATGGCAAATTATCCTGGCGCAGTGGTGCTTGTGTCGCACGATAGAAAATTCCTTGATACTGTTACAAAACGTACTATAGAAATTAGCCTTGGCAAGATTTATGACTATAAGGCAAATTATTCTGCTTATGTGGAATTAAGAAAAGAACGCCGTGAACAACAACTTCGTGCATATCAAAATCAACAAAAAGAAATTGCTGATACAGAAGCATTTATAGAGCGTTTCCGTTATCAAGCTACTAAAGCAATACAAGTGCAATCTCGCATTAAACAGTTAGCAAAAATAGAACGTATTGAAATAGACGAGGAAGATACAAGTGCATTAAGGCTAAAATTTCCACCTGCACCACATTCTGGAAGTTATCCTGTGATAATGGAAGGAGTGGGCAAAAGCTATGGCGACCACGTGGTATTTTCTGGAGTGGAACTTACTCTTAATCGTGGCGATAAGGTTGCTTTTGTGGGTAAGAATGGAGAAGGTAAATCTACACTTGTTAAGTGTATTATGAATGAGATAACAGATTATGTGGGTAATCTAAAACTTGGTCATCAAGTAAAAATAGGTTATTTTGCACAAAATCAGGCTTCGCTTTTGGATGAAACCAAAACAGTTTTTGAAACTATAGATTATGTTGCCGTAGGCGATATTAGAACCAAAATTCGTGATATTTTGGGTGCGTTTATGTTTGGCGGAGAGGCTTCTGACAAGAAGGTTGGAGTGCTTTCTGGTGGTGAACGTAGTAGATTGGCAATGATTCGTTTACTACTTGAACCTGTAAACCTACTTATTCTCGATGAGCCTACCAACCACTTGGATATGCGTTCAAAAGACGTTTTAAAACAAGCAATTAAGGAATTTGATGGCACTGTTATTGTGGTTTCTCATGACCGTGAGTTTCTTGATGGCTTAGTTGACAAGGTTTATGAATTTGGTGGCGGTAAGGTGCGTGAACACCTAGGTGGTATTTACGACTTTTTGGCTACTAAAAAAATGGAGTCATTAAGTGAGTTAGAGAGAAACAAATCAATGAGGTCCCTGAGCTCGTCAAAGGACCCGAATGTAGAGGCTGCGACAGGCTCAACCACCGAAAAAGAGTTGTCCTACGAAGAACAAAAAGAACTTCAACGTCAAAAACGTCGTGCAGAAAAATATGTAGAACTTTGTGAAATTCAAATAGCAGAGACCGAAAAAGAGATTGCCGAACTAGAAGAAAAAATGGCAAGTGGAGTGGTGGATGATGCAATTTTCTCTAAGCATGGGGAACTTAAGAAGAAACTTGAGGAGCAGATGCTCGAATGGGAAGACGCATTAAGTAAGGTGTGAGGATAAAAAAAAGAGGCTTTCGCCTCTTTTTTTTATTATAAAATCAATATTTATCCGCCGCATTTAGAGTAACCACAATTATTACACTTCATACAACCTTCGGTAAAGGTAAGTGTTTCACCGCAGTGTGGACATTTTTGACCTGTATCGGCGCCGTCTGGAATGAATTTCTTAAGTGCACGTTCAACACCCATTTTCCAGTTGTTGATAGAGTCGTTGTTCAGTTGAAGAGAACCTACAAGTTTAACAACTTGGTCGATAGGCATACCATAACGAAGTACACCAGAAATTAGTTTAGCATAGTTCCAGAATTCTGGGTTGAATTTGTGTGATAGACCTTCGATAGTGGTTTTGTAACCGTATTTGTTGATAAATTGGAAGTCATAGGTTTTGGTATTTGTTTCTTCGTGGAAGTTACGAATGATTTTACCTTTATTTACAGACTTAGGAAGCATTAGACCATCTTCGTCATCTGCAAGACCGGTAAAGATTTCGTATGGACGACCATTGTGAATACCTACGAAAGCAATCCATTTTTCTTTGTTGTTTTGGAAACGAATGACTTCACAATCAAGCTCTTGTGGACGTTTTGGAGTGATTTCTGGATAACAGTTGCAAGGAGCTGGTTTTTCGTCTTTTTTGGTAGAAACTAGCACACCTGTACGAGAACCGTCGCGATATACTGTACATCCTTTACAACCAGATTTCCAAGCCTCGATATAAAGTTCGTTTACTAAATCTTCAGAAACGTCTGATGGAAGGTTGATAGTTACACTGATAGAGTGGTCTACCCATTTTTGGATACGACCTTGCATGTGAACTTTTTGTAACCAGTCAACGTCGTTTGAAGTTGCTTTATAATAAGGTGATTTTGCAACAAGTTCGTCAATTTCTTCCTCGGTGCATTCAACTTTGGTAATATTAACCCCTTTGATATTGTATCCCATAGGCGAGTAGATTACTATATGATCTTTGTGCAAGGCAAAGCTGTGTTTCCCGATTTCCACAACATATATGTTGTTTTCACAAACACATTCTATTTCTTTTGAAGGTTTGCCGTCTATGCAACTTACCAGCTTTTCAAAAAACAAAGGATCTCTTACCTGTACTTGACCTTCAAACACGAGTATATTCACTTCGGGAACTCTGTTTGAATGTTCAAAGTATATTGCGCCATCTCGGACGCCTATTTCAATTTTTGACAAATTGCACCCCACCAAGGAGAGAAGAGTTGTCGATATCAAAATAATGGCAAACAGTTTTTTCATAACGTGCTCCCTGTTACTCTAAAAATCTTATTGATTTTGTTGAAGAGCAAGCTTCTTTGCCTTTCTTTTTGCTCTGCGGCGGCGAATGATGATGCTAACGGGAATGAGAATGATGACAAGGAGAACGATAAAGGGCAGTGCCTCGGCAAACCAAATGGCAAA
>CALDPN010000081.1 GCA_937911235.1 uncultured Bacteroidales bacterium | reverse complement strand
CAAAGCCCTGCTATCTTCATATTGTTTTCGGAGAGAACGAAATCCGTCTCCCCATCGTTGACGCGATCACTTCTGACGATCTTGTTGACAACATCAAGCGTCAGATGGGTCTATATTTTGAGCAGAAATAATTGCTCATCTTTCTTCTTATAAAAATACCCATAGAGCCTTTGCTCTATGGGTATTTTTTTGACTCTGTCAAACTATTGATAAACAAATTGATGTTTATAAATTGGGTGTAGACTTATCTACACTTTACAGGGGGATGCATCACGATGCTATTGTCAAAAAGCAAATCGAAGCTGAAAAGCAAAAGTGGATAACTTCAAACAACGCTGCCAACAGCGCACCTGGAGTTAATACATCCACAGGAAAGAAAAATAACCAAGGTAAAACAGAAATAAATACAATGGGCGAACTTGAAAGCTTATTTAATCAAATTAATAAAAAATAAAAATAAATAAGTAATAAAATATAAGGAGTGTGATTACAATGAATTTAAATTCAGTTGCTGATATTAACAGTGTTATCGAATACTTTAATAACCATCAATATGCTATTAGACCAGAATTGTTCTATAACAAACAATTACTAGATACTATTAGATTAGATGCTGCTAATTATGTATTCTATCGTGTAGCTACTACTACACCAATCCAAGGCTCTGCTGAAAAATTACAAGTTCGTAGATGGTCTCCATTACAAGGACATACAGTACCTCTTGCAGAAGGTATTCCACCAAAATCAGATAAAGGTTCAATGGAAAGTTATGAAATTCCAACATTCAGTTATGGACGTTATATGGAATTCACTGACCGTGTTAACTTTGAATTATTGGACCCAGTTGTTGCACATTATACAAAAGAGTATTCAATCGTTGCTCTTGAAACTTTAGACTTATTAGCTAGAGAAGCATTAGTAACTATTGGACAATCTCACTTTGCAAACAACAAAGCTAACTTCAGTCAATTAGAAATAGGAGACAAAGCTAGCTTAGATGACTTACGTGTTATCGTTTTAGGACTTAAAAAACAATTAGTTAAACCTAGAACAAACGGTAAGTTTATGGTTATCGGTACTCCAGATTTCTATTTCGATATGATTAACGATGCATTAGTTGAAAAATATATGACTATTAACCAAACTACTAAAGGATTCTTCGAAGACTTCGGACCAATCCCTCCAATGTTTGGAATGGAATTCTATGAAACTATGCATAATGATGACAGTGGTGAATACACTACTGCAGAAGGAACTTTCTTAAAAGTATATCGTTTCAACACTAATACTCAAGCATACGAATATGCTACATTAGATGCTACTACTTATAAGAAAGCTGCTGAAGATAACTATGTACGTGATTCAAGAACTGGACAAAAAGCTTCTTACATTCCAGACTTAATGAACTGGGATATCGCTGCATTCAACGCAACTATTACAGATGGTTACGGAGAATACCACGAATTACACGTTAATAGAATCTTCGTTCTTGGTAACGATGCGTTAATCAGAACAGAAATCGCTGGACACGGAAATGCTAAAATGTATGTTAAACCTTTAGGGTCAAGTGGTGTGTTAGACCCTATCGACCAAAGACAATCTATCGGATTTAAAATTGATTCAGTTGGGTTCGGTTCTGCTAGAACTGAAGCAGTTGTTATTTACTACTGCGTACCTACTCAAGCTAATTTAATATAATCAATATTTAAATAAGAGGAGGATTAAACTATGGCAAATAGTAAACCTATTGTAGACAATGTAGATACTGAAGTTAAAACTGATACAGCTAATGTTAAAGTTCTTGAATCAAGAGCTCAAGCTACTATCGTAAGAAAAGAGCAAGAGCGTAAGAACTTAGCATCTTTCTATCTTAAAGAAAAGAAAATACCTGTAACAGTTTCGCCATTCTATGCACCTTACTTAGGTCGCGTAGTGCCTGTGTTAGTTAACGGTATCAGAGTGGACATTCCAGCCGATGGACGTACATATCAAATCAATGAAACTCACGCTGGTGAGATAATCGCCAAGATTCGTAAGATTGACAATTTGATAGCACGTCAAAAAAGGGCTAGTAATGTTTCTGATAACTTTGAAAGTAACATCGGTGAGTTACAAATTTAAAAGAACAAGTAGGCTAACCCCTACTTGTTTTTATATTATATAAGGAGGAATCAATATGGAGATTGAAAAACTATGTTCCTTTATCAGAAATAACTATGTTATCAGTGAGAACCTAAGAACTATAGAATTATTAGGTTATATGGATATTGTTATTGATGATATTAACGAGAGACTACAAGCTAACTTCCCACTTATTTCTGAGTGGAAAGAGTTTGTTGCTGCTTATAATGAGAAATACAAGGAACATCCTGAATTCGTTCCATTGAGTGATATAAAGTACACTGCGTTTCCTGCTCGTTACTTAAGAAGTGTTGTAGCTATAGGCGCTGCATTAAATTTCTTTACTAATGATGAAGAAGGTGAACAAGTAAGTACTAAGTATTATATTCAATATGAACGTAATATATTTAATATGATTAGAGATTACCACGATTTAGTTCCTGAAATATTCAGAAATGAAACAGGTGGCTTCATCACTAATTCATATAATGGGTATGAAAACCCAACATCAAGTATTGAAGGGATAGTGATGAACAATGACAACTTCATCGACATCATATAAGAATAAACGTTCCGCACGTAGGATGCAGGAACAAACACAATATCAACTTGGTTGTTATTACACTAACCAAGAAATGCCCGCTGGATATGCTAAGATGTTATTAAACTATGATTATTCAGACGACGGAAAAATATTAAAACCAAGACAAGGAGTTCAAGCGGATACAATGCTATATCATTCAGATGTAGTTAAAGATAGTATAGAAACAGTTACCTTGGGCGAGGCACATATAGACGGACTATTATACTTCAAAGATACTAATAATGAAGACCAACTCGCAGAAACTATATTATCTTTTGGTAATGTGTATGGATATAGTAATCCTTCCGCAAGAATAACACAAGGTCGTTTCTTTAATCCTAGTGTTAACAAACAAATTGCTTCCGACTATTTACAAGGAGAATCTGGTTGGGGCGTTATATTAGATAAGAGAAGTTCTAGTGCATTTGCTGCAAACCCATATCAATTAGCGCATTACAATACAGATGTCGCTAGTAAAAATAGTGTAGGTTATATACGCGCTAAAAGCTTTGATAATATAGATGTGTTCGGAGCAGGTCTTTCTGGATTAGAAATAACACGACCTGTTGCGTGTACCTTTAATGGAATGTTATATACAATTAGTACTAGTTATGTAGAAGAAAAAAGTGATGGTACAGTTAATTGTGCTGACCCTAGATTTAGTTTATCCAGATTAAAAATAAAGGAAATAAGTGGCACAGAAGAGAATACATTTGAAGTACAACGTGAACCTGTTACAATAAAAGAGCCTGTTATAGCGGAAGCCATGTCCGTAGGATTTAACCTTTTATTGGATGACCCCTATGAATTTAATAATACGGTTGGTGGCTTAGATGCTAAAGGCGTATTTGCTTATGCAATAGGACCCTCTGATTCTGACCCTCTAGGAGAGATATTGTTTACAGCTAACCAGGGTGAAAAAATTCGTTTCTGTTGTATATATTCCTATGAAACAGGAAAAGATTATCAAGTACAATGGCAGTATAAGAGTGAGTCTGATGAGTTTTGGACTACAATCCAGGACTGGAGTTCTACTGCAGGAGCAGCTGTAAAAACAGGTAAGCCTTTATACATTGACTACACTCCTAGTAATACTAAGTTTTCGATTCAATGTAAAATAAGAGTAGGAACAGATGATGCTACAATGCGTGTAGCAGTACTTCCTAACTTTGAACTTAACGTTGACTCATTAAAGAACTTAGGTGCAGAAAAAGTAGACCTTACTACTGCAACAGGTATGTTTACATTTAACGGTATGTTAGGTTTGTATGGTGTTAAAGGTGCTGAAACTACTATATTCTTTAGTGATATAGAAAATCCAGGTTACTTTCCTTTTCCACATAATATTGAAGGGTATGATGAATATGTACTTAAAGTTATTAACTACCTAGATATATTATTAGTAGTAACTACAACAAGTATATATACGATTTCAGGTTCGGGTTTACCAAAGAACTTTGTATCTAAAAAACTAATTACTAATCTTAACATCACAGAACTAGATGCTGAACTAATTAAAGTAATTAAAGACCAAATATTCTTTAAAGCAGATAACACATACTTTGTATTAAAACCTAATACATATACAGGAGATGCTACTGACCTTAGAGCACACGAAGTTTCTAAATCTATAAATACTTTTATTCAAAACTTCGTTCCTAACACATTAGCATTATTTAATAATGTATATCCGTTAGGTAAAACGGAGCCTGATTTAATAAATAGACCACAAGATACAAACTATTGGTTATATGATAGCTTAGATATTTTGGGGTATAACCAACACGTTGTCGATGGTAAACTTCAAATAGTTGTGCACTTAAGACTAAAATGTCAAGATACTCCACATCAGGAGTTGCAACGTATTTATACTGATGAAGCGGACTTAGTGATTATATATGACACATTAACTAAACAATGGTATTTCCAAGTACAGAGTTTATTAAATACTAGTGCTATTAGACATAGACGTATTGATAATCAAAATCTATTATTGTTTGATAACGTACTAATCAATGACACTAGCAAATACCTCGTTATTGCTAAATATGTTAATGAGCCAATAGATAAATATGACCTTGTTCTTTCCCTTAGAACCGTAAACGAAGCAATCGTAATCGCCCTCATCTTTGCTGCAGCACTCATCGCCGCTTTCTATTGG
>CALDPN010000080.1 GCA_937911235.1 uncultured Bacteroidales bacterium | reverse complement strand
CAAACAACTATCTTATGCTATCGAAACACGCATTGCCAAGGCGAGTGATTATGCGTATCAAAGTAATAAGGAGGTAGATGTTGAGAATAATTACGATATCGATTTAGTTGCCAAATTGCAAGAATGTGTTTCAGATACAACGCAATTTTTTGTGCTTCACACAATGGGTAGTCATTTTAGATATGAGTATCGTTATCCTGCAGAGTTTGAGCAGTTTACACCTGTAATGGGCAAGTCGTTTAGTTATTTAGGTATTAGCGAAGAAAATAAGTCGGAATTTATTAATGCATACGACAATACAATTTTATATTTAGATTACTTTTTAAATGAATTGATTGAGTATGTAGATGGTTTAAATCGTTCTGCAGTAATTGTTTATATATCTGATCACGGCGAAAGTTTTTGGGATGATGATAAAAAACTATCGCTTCATGGCTCGTACGAAATATCAAAATATGAGTTTCATGTGCCTATGCTTGTGTGGTATTCTGACGAATATCAGTTAAATAACTCTCAAAAAGTAGAAAATATTAGGCAAAATAAAGCTAAGACAATATCATCTGATGCTATTTTCTATTCAATGTTAGATATAGCAGGTATTAAAGAGGTGACAGATTCTACTAAGTCTATTTGCTCTGAGTATCTACAACCAATAGATTCTGTATGGGTTTTCAATGGTCAAGGTAAAACAAAACAAGTGTCTTTGAAAAACTTTTAAGCAAAGTGGCAAACGATTATTTTTCATTTAAACAGTTTACCATTCATCAAGACAAATGTGCTATGAAGGTGGGCACAGATGGTGTTCTTCTTGGTGTGTTGGCTCCTGTTTTGCCGTCTGATATGATGGTTGCTTCTTCTGGGTGTGAGAATACTTACAAAATCTTGGACATTGGCACTGGTACAGGGCTTGTGGCTATTATGCTTGCGCAACGCACAGGCGGAAAAGCACAAATTTCTGCTGTGGAGATAGATGTAGATGCAGCAGAGCAAGCAAAAGATAATGTTTCTAAAACTCCTTGGCAGATAGATGTTTACAACAAAAGTATACAAGATTTCTCATGTGAGTGGGCTGCGAAATATGACCTTATTGTAAGCAATCCACCGTTTTTTATAAATTCGCTAAAAGCGCCAGAAAAAAGCAGGAATACGGCTCGCCACACAGATACTTTAAGTTTTGAAGATTTAGTTGCCTCGGTAGAAAAATTGTTGGCAGAGCAGGGTAGGTTTACTGTTATAATTCCATATTCTAGTGAACAGGATTTTATAAAAATTGCCGAAGGTAAAAGCCTTGCTACAGAAGCAATTGTGAGAGTAATTCCGAAGGTAGGTAAAGAGGCAAAAAGAAGTGTTATAACATTCTCTAAGGCAGAAAATAGTGTAAATTGTAACATTAATGTTACAGAATTGGTTATAGAAACAGAAACTAGACATTGCTATTCTGAGGAATTTAAACGTTTGACCGCTGATTTTTACCTAAAGGGGTAGGAATTTTAAATAAATTTATTATCTTTGTATCGCTAAAAATCAATTATGAAAAAGATAGTTTTATACATTGCTATTGCATTAGGATTGTTAGTTGCTAGTTGTTCAAGCCCATGTAATTGTGGTTTAGGTGAAAACGACGCTCCTAAAGTAGAAAATAAAGCATAAATTAGAATTCAAATAACCAAATTTGTATAACTTTTTAAAATTTTAAAACAATGATCAAAGTAGGTATTAATGGTTTTGGCCGTATCGGACGTTTCGTTTTCCGTGCAGCTATGACAAGAAACGACATTCAAATCGTAGGTATTAACGACTTATGCCCAGTGGATTACTTAGCTTATATGCTAAAATATGACACTATGCACGGTCAATTCGACGGCACTATCGAAGCTGACGTTGAAAACAGCAAACTTATCGTTAACGGTAACGAAATCCGCGTAACTGCAGAAAGAAACCCAGCTGACCTTAAATGGGACGCAGTAGGTGCAGAATACGTAGTAGAATCTACAGGTTTATTCCTATCTAAAGACAAAGCTCAAGCTCACATCGAAGCAGGTGCTAAATACGTAGTTATGTCAGCTCCTTCTAAAGACGACACTCCAATGTTCGTTTGCGGTGTAAACTTCGACAAATACGTTAAAGGTACTCAATTCGTATCTAACGCTTCTTGTACAACAAACTGTCTTGCTCCTATCGCTAAAGTATTAAACGACAAATGGGGTATCAAAGACGGTCTTATGACAACTGTACACGCTACAACAGCTACTCAAAAAACTGTTGACGGTCCATCACTAAAAGACTGGAGAGGTGGTCGTGCAGCTGCTGGTAACATCATCCCTTCTTCAACTGGTGCTGCTAAAGCTGTAGGTAAAGTTATTCCTGAACTTAACGGTAAATTAACAGGTATGGCATTCCGCGTTCCTACTCTAGACGTATCTGTAGTAGACCTAACAGTTAACCTTGCAAAACCAGCTACTTATGCTGAAATCTGCGAAGCTATGAAATCTGCTTCTGAAAACGAACTTAAAGGCGTACTAGGTTACACCAACGAAGAAGTTGTATCTTCTGACTTCTTAGGTGATACTCGTACTTCTATCTTCGACGCTAAAGCAGGTATCCAATTAACTGATACATTCGTTAAAGTTGTATCTTGGTACGACAACGAAATCGGTTACTCTAACAAAGTTCTTGAACTTATCGCTCACATGGCAAAAGTTAACGCTTAATACGTTAGAAACCAATATAAATGAAAAGGTAGACCATTCGGTCTACCTTTTTTATTGCTTTTAAAACGTGTGAACACGTTTAAAATAGAAATTTATAGGTTTATACTAAATTCGCAACCGCAGTATAGTTGATTATAAAATGCATTTTCCTTAAGCAATTCATTGCGGCGTTGTTGTAGTCCGCCCTTGCGCCAATTCCTATCATCAAACTTAAGTGTTGTGCCTTTAGCGTTTAACTCTTCTTTTACCTGCTCCACAGCCCAAGCGCCAGCTTCGTTTATTTGATTTAAACTCTTCCAACGAGAAGATGCTAGGGTAGTGGTAAATTCTTCTATATTTAGTTTAATTGCTTTGCGAGCAGTTTTTAAAAGACGATATTTAAAGCACATAAGGCAACGAGGACCACGTTCTTTTTCATCTTCTAGTCCTTTTATAAATTCTAGCCAGTCGGCATGATTATAGTCGTCGTCTATAAATTCTACACCGATTTTTTCTGCATATTTAATTAGTTCCGATTTTCGCAATTCATATTCCTCTTGAGGAAAAATATTTGGATTGCAAAAATATAGAACTACCTGATAATCATTGTTTAACATCCACTCAAGTATGGCAGACGAACAAGGTGCACAGCAAGCATGTAGTAATACTTTTTTCATATTACAAATGTAGAGAAAAGTTATGAGTTAAATTTCAATATACCTAAAAATTTTTCTTGTTATTACCTTTGGTAATAAGATTTGCTTATAAAATTCGATTTAGTTTTTTTAACAAGTAGCTGATTAAACAAACGTTTGCACTCATTGGTCAAAGAGACAAACAAAGCCACCAAGGTGGTGAGATAAAACAAAAACATTAAAATAGAAATTTAGTATTAACAATTTAAATTATTGAGTTATGAAAAAGAGATTGATTTTAACCACAGCATTTGTAGCAATTTTTGGTTGTTTCGTTAGTATGGCAGATGTACACGACAGAGATTACAAAGGTAATAATAAAGGACACAAAACAGAAAAAGTAGATAAGAAAGGAGATAAAAAACACGATTCTAAGAAAGACAAAGTTTCAAATAAACACAAACCAAACAAACCGGTAGTACATAAACCAGCACCAAAACCACATCACAAACCAGTGGCACACAAACCAAATCACAAACCTAATAAACACGTGGTTCACAAACCACACAAACCAAATCATAAACAAGTTTGTCATGTGAAACATCACCATAAACCAGAATGTCACAAACCACATCACAAAGTAGTTTTTAATCCGCTAGATCCATTTGGAATACATACTCTTACAACTGCAGCAATAGTGGCAGCAATAATAGATTAAAGTAGATTTTTAAAGGTTAGTTAATAGGAAAACAAGAGGTTGATTCAAACGAATCAACCTCTTGTTTTTTATAATGTCTTTAAGTACTTCTCTAGTCTATCCATACCTTCTTTAATGTTCTCTAGAGAGTTGGCGTAGGAGAATCTTACGAAACCTTCACCACCAGTGCCGAAGTCCACTCCTGGAGTAATGCCTACGTGAGCTTTTTCTAACACGTCAAATGCAAATTTAAGTGAGTCGTTGGTGTATTTTGATGCGTCGACAAATACGTAGAAAGCACCTTGTGGGATAGCTGGTAGGGTAAAGCCCATTTTTTGTAGGCGATCTACTAAGTAAAGACGACGTTCGTTGTATGTGTTGAACATTGTTTGCTCGTAGTCTGAAGTGTCGCGAAGTGCGGCAATACCTGCTTTTTGAGCTGTACTAGAGGCACAAATCAAAAAGTTTTGAGCAAGTTTTTGCAGTGCAGGCATATATTTTTTAGGTGCTATTAGGTAGCCAAGACGCAAACCTGTCATAGCAAAACGTTTACTAAATCCGTTTAACACAAAAGCATTATCTGTATATTCCAAAATAGAATGAGCTTTCCCTTCGTAAACAAGTCCGTGATAAATTTCGTCAGAAATCACTGGCACGCCAAGCTGAGAAACTTCTTTCATAAAAGACTCTTCTAATACTATACCGGTAGGGTTCATAGGTGAGTTTATGAAAATAGCAGCTGTGTTTTCTGTAATTTTCTCTTTAATATCTTCCACTTTGTATTGAAAACCATTTTCTGCTCTAAGTGGCACATTTACTGGTTTTGCGTGAGCTCCAAGTACGAAGTTTTTGTAGCAAGCATAACCCGGATTTGAAAGAATTACTTCTGAGTTTTCGTTGCAAAGAAGAATCATAGTAAGCAAAATGGCAGGAGAAGACCCACTTGTTACAAGTATTTGGTCTTTATCTACATCTACATTATACTCGCGTTTGTATAGGTTTGCAATTTCTTGACGTAGTTCTGGGTCGCCAAGTGAGTGAGTATAGTGTGTTTGATGATTTTTATAAGCTTCTACCACAGCCTCAGTTACGCACTCTGGCACATCAAAATCTGGCTCGCCCACCTCTAAGTGAATAATGTCAACGCCTTGTCTTTGCAGCTCGTTTGCTCTCTCAAGCACGTCCATCACAATAAAAGAGGTCATCTTATCTACAAGTGGATTCATATCTTTTCTTATTTTCTTTAAACCGAATACAAAGGTAGTGAAAAATAGTTATTTGGTCAATATGAGATGTAGTAGACTGTCAAAAAATATTTTGGCAGTTTTTTTTTCTTTGTCGTGGATTGGGAAATTTTGAAAAATAGAACAAAAATAGAAGGATTACAAATGGAAATCTTCTGAAAAACAAAATATTTCAAAAAGTTGAAAAATATTTGCTTTATGTTTTGATTATCAGAGAAATAAACTTTAACTTCGTGAAAAATTTACACGTGTAACATTATTACAATTAATCTTTATTTACGAAATTTAGTTATGACAAAACAAGAATCAATCAAACTTTTTGAAGAGAAAAAAGTTCGGACAGTATGGGACGACGAACAAGAAAAATGGTATTTTTCTGTAGTGGATGTTGTTGGGGTGCTTACAGACCAACAAGATTTAGACCATGCACGTAATTATTGGAAAGTTCTAAAACATAGGCTTAAGAAAGAAGGTCTTGAACCGGTTACAATTTGTAACCAGTTGAA
>CALDPN010000079.1 GCA_937911235.1 uncultured Bacteroidales bacterium | reverse complement strand
GAAAGCTACTTTAGCACAATCTTGTGCTGCCATTTGAGCTGCGTATGGAGTGTTCTTTTTAGAACCACGGAAGCCCATTTTACCAGCTGATGACCAAGAAATTACTTGACCTTCTGCGTTGGTAATAGTTACAATGATATTGTTGAAAGACGAATAAACGTGTGCTTGACCTGTTCCGTCTATTTTCACTACTCTTTTTTTGGTAGCAGCAGTTTTCTTTGCCATGTTTTCTTACTTTTTAACGGATTTGACAAATTAATTATTTAGTTGCTTTTTTCTTGTTAGCAACAGTTTTCTTTTTACCCTTGCGAGTACGAGCGTTGTTTTTAGTACTTTGACCACGTAATGGTAAACCAATACGGTGACGAATACCACGATAGCAACCTATATCCATCAAGCGTTTGATGTTAAGTTGTACTTCAGAGCGTAAATCGCCCTCTACTTTGAACTCTGCACCAATGATATCACGGATTTTAGATGCTTGATCATCTGTCCAGTCTTTTACCTTGATGTCTTTGTCAATTCCAGCTTCAGCTAATATTTTATTAGCACTGCTTCTTCCTATTCCGTAGATATAGGTTAAACCTATTTCACCTCTCTTATTTTGAGGTAAATCTACTCCTGCAATTCTTATAGCCATAAACTATTTTATAAATATTTTTAAAAATTAACCTTGACGTTGTTTTTCTTTAGGATTCTTTTTGTTGATTACATAAAGACGTCCTTTTCTTCTAACGATTTGACATTCATCAGAACGTTTTTTGATTGATGCTTTAACTTTCATGCTATATATTATTTAGTTATTTATATCTAAATGAAATACGACCCTTTGTTAAATCATAAGGAGACATTTCCACTTTTACTTTATCTCCAGGAAGGATACGAATGTAGTGCATACGCATTTTACCAGAGATATGCGCGGTAATTTCGTGACCGTTCTCTAACTCTACACGGAACATTGCATTAGAAAGAGCTTCTACTATAGTTCCGTCTTGTTCAATAGCTGCTTGTTTTGCCATTATTTTGAATTTAAAACTTCTTCTATATAATCGAATGTTGATAATATCTCAGCTTTACCCTTACGAATAGCAATAGTGTGTTCAAAGTGAGCAGAAGGTTTTCTATCAATTGTGCGGATAGTCCAACCATCTTTCTCTTGAACCACATCTCTGTTACCCATGTTTATCATAGGTTCTATAGCAATCACCATACCTTCTTTAAGTAGTACGCCTTGCCCTCTTTTACCAAAATTAGGCACTTCTGGGTCTTCATGAAGGTTTTTACCTACCCCATGACCCACAAGTTTACGCACAAC
Organism: uncultured Bacteroidales bacterium; assembly: GCA_937911235.1. Taxonomy (GTDB): domain Bacteria; phylum Bacteroidota; class Bacteroidia; order Bacteroidales; family Paludibacteraceae; genus Enterocola. The sequence goes on along the minus strand of CALDPN010000079.1, from coordinate 2,214 downwards.
AGAAAACCCTGCTGCTTGGCAGTGTTTTTGTATAGCATAACCGATATCACCTACGCGATTTCCGTGTTGCGCCGAATCAATCCCCAAAGATAGTGATTCTTTTGTAATTTTCAGCAATTTTTTTACTTTTTCATCAACTTTACCTACACAAAAGGTGTAAGCAGAGTCTCCGTAGTAACCATTTTGTAACACACCGCAGTCTACAGACACTATATCACCCTCTTTAAGAGCATAGTTTGAAGGAATGCCATGTACTACCTGATCATTAACAGAAACACATAAAGTATTTGGGAATCCGCCATAACCTAAGAAACCAGGAACAGCTCCGTTAGTACGGATAAAATCTTCAGCTATCTTGTCTAATTCTAAAGTAGTAACACCTACTTTAATATATTTAGCCACTTCAGCTAAAGTTTTACCCACTAACTGATTGCTTGCTCTAAGCAGAGCTATTTCTTCTGGCGTCTTAAGATAAATCATATTCTATTAATATGCAGCTAAAGAGCCGTGTCTTCCTTTAATTTTACCGCTTTCCATTAAGCCGTCATAGTGACGCATCAACAAATGACTCTCGATTTGTTGTAGAGTATCTAGAACCACACCCACCATAATTAGTAGTGAAGTACCACCAAAGAATTGAGCGAATGAAGTACTAATACCTAACAACCCTGCGAAAGCAGGCATAATAGCTACAATACCTAAGAAGATAGAACCTGGTAAAGTAATACGAGACATTACAGTATCAAGATACTCTGCAGTCTTTTTACCTGGTTTTACACCTGGAATGAAACCATTATTTAATTTCAAATGTTCAGCCATTTGAGTTGGATTGATTGTAACAGCTGTATAGAAATATGTAAATGCAATGATTAACAAGAAGAACACAAAGTTATACCAGAAACCATTGTTGTTCATCATTGCTAATGCAAAGTTACTTACTTCACCGTCTGCTGTGAATAAACCTGCAACAGAAGCAGGGATAAACATGATAGCTTGAGCGAAGATGATAGGCATTACACCAGCAGCGTTCACTTTTAATGGAATAAATTGGTAAACACCACCATATTGTCTATTACCTATTACTTGTTTAGCATATTGTACTGGGATTCTACGTGTACCTTGAACTAGAAGGATAGAACCACATATAACTAAAAGCAGTAATACAAGTTCAGCTAAGAACATCACTAAACCACCTGTAGCATCAGTTAAACGTGAAGAAAATTCACCTACTAAAGCTTGAGGAAGACGAGCAATGATACCAACAAGGATGATGAATGAAACACCATTGCCAATACCTTTCTCAGTGATTCTTTCGCCTAACCAAAGCACAAACATACTACCTGCAGCTAGAATCACGATAGAAGAGAACATAAAGAATGCACCTTCTGGAACTACAGATCCTAATTGCATACGTAGGTTAGCTAAATATGCTGCACCTTGTACAATTAAAACTACAACTGTTAAGTAACGAGTGATTTGGTTTAGTTTGTTACGACCACTTTCACCGTCTTGTTGTAATTTTCTAAAATAAGGGATAGCCATACCCAACAATTGCACTACGATTGATGCTGTAATATAAGGCATAATACCAAGTGCAAAAATAGAGGCATTTGAGAATGCACCCCCAGAGAACATATCTAACAACATCATTAGACCACCTTCTGTTTGTTGAGTAAGGTTTGCTAGTTGAGTTGTATCTATGCCAGGAAGTGCCACAAATGACCCAAATCTATATATCACAACCAAAAGGAATGTGATAGCTAGACGAGAGCGTAACTCCTCTATTTTGAAAATGTTTTGTATGGTTTGAATGAATCTTTTCATACAAATTTTTAGATTATAAAGTTATTGCAGAACCACCTGCTTTTTCAATAGCTTCAATAGCAGCTTTAGAGAAAGCGTGAGCAGATACTTCTACTTTTGCAGTTAATTCGCCTTTAGCAAGAATTTTAACTAAACGTTTAGAAGAAACGAATCCTGCTTCAACTAAATCTGCAACAGAAATTTTTGTTAATTGTTTAGCTTCAGCTAATTCTTGTAAAGTAGATAAACCGATTGCTTTGTACTCTACACGATTGATGTTTTTGAAGCCAAATTTAGGCAAACGACGTTGCATAGGCATTTGACCACCTTCAAAACCAATTTTCTTTGAGTAACCTGAGCGTGATTTAGCACCTTTGTGACCGCGAGTAGGAGTTCCACCAAGACCAGAAC
>CALDPN010000078.1 GCA_937911235.1 uncultured Bacteroidales bacterium | reverse complement strand
CAATGCAATTGCTTCGACCAAGTCTTCATTTAATCGTCAAGCCTTCGCAATGGTTCTCGCATTCTGAGATACCTCTAGCGTATGCGACAATCTAGTACGATAATGATCTCCCTTTGGAGTCAAAAATACCTGTGTTTTATTTATTAGATTGTTTTCTTTTACTAAAGCCACGGCTTTTTCCATGTCTTTAGCATCTGCAATCACAAATTTATATGCATCGTTTGGTTTCACTGCTGTGAAATTTTCTAAACACATAAGGTGCTCCATTTTGCTTCCTGGTAGTTTGTAATCTACCACAAAGTTTACGTGTCGTCCCACTCGGTATGGTTCAATATTTAAAGAACCATTAGTTTCTATATGAATAGTAACAAAGTCTAGTGCAGAAAGCAGCTCACGAAGGTCTTTTTGTAGTAGGGGCTCTCCACCTGTAATAGTAACGTGTTTCACTCCTGTACTGCGCACATAATCAACTATTTGTGCCACAGAAAGGTCTTCTGTGTAGCTGTATTCCTTTTGTGCATAACAGGTATCGCACCAAGCGCAGTGCAAGTTGCAACCAGCAAATCTGATAAATACAGAAAGCCCACCCGCTGTAGGTCCTTCACCATCAATTGATATAAATTTTTCTACTATTTTCATTCTTTGTATATACAGCTATTAGTAGGTGTCTCAAATAATTCCACCTCCATAATTGGCAAACCTTTGTCGCGAAGCATATAATATATGTGACGAGACATTTCCTCTACAGTAGGTCTGTATGGAACGAACAAAATTTCAAATGAATCTAGATTTTTTGCTAGTTCTCTGCCTCTTTCGTTGTCTTCAATCACTAATTTATGGTCGAAATAATCTTCTATTTCTCTAAGCACAGGTTTAATTATACTAAAATCTTCTACCATGCCACGTTTGTGACCTTCTTTGTGAAGTTCTTCTGCAGAAAATTTCACAATTAGGCGGTATCTATGACCGTGAATATTAGCACATTTTCCTTCATATCCTGTAAGAAAATGCGCCATATCAAATTGAATTTCGTTCTTAATAATAAACATGTTGTTTTGTATTAAAAAAAGTTCGTACTCTATAGGCATAAATACCATAAAGTACGAACTTTAAGTCTTTAAGCCTAGTTTTGTTTTACGACAGGATGGTCTAAATGAACTGTCGGCGTGCCACAAGACGCAGAAATTATTCTTTTAAATCAAGTTTAATTTGTAATTCATCCAATTGCGCTTGGTCAAGTCTAGAAGGTGAACCCATCATTACATCACGACCAGCATTGTTTTTAGGGAATGCGATACAGTCACGAATGCTGTCAAGCTCTGCAAATAGTGACACATAACGGTCTAGACCGTATGCTAAACCACCGTGAGGAGGAGCACCATATTTAAACGCATTCATCAAGAAACCAAATTGTTCGTTTGCTTTTTCTGGAGTGAAACCAAGAATTTCAAACATTTTTTGTTGTAGTTTGCTATCAAAAATACGAATAGAACCACCACCAACTTCAACACCGTTAATTACCATGTCGTAAGCATTTGCGCGCACGCGACCTGGGTCTGTGTCTAGATATTGAATATCTTCTGGTTTTGGAGCTGTGAAAGGGTGGTGCATAGCGTAGAAACGCCCTGTCTCTTCGTCCCATTCAAGAAGTGGGAAGTCTACAACCCATAAGCAGCTATATTCGTTAGTTTTCATTAAACCTAACTGACGAGCCACTTCTAGACGAAGTTCGCAAAGTTGTTTACGAGTTTTGTTTGCATTGTCGCCACTTAAAATAAGGATTAAGTCTCCAGCCTCTGCATTCATTGCAGATTTAAGTTCTTGAAGTTTTTCTTGTGTATAGAACTTGTCAACGCTAGATTTTACATTGCCGTCTGCCTCTACACGAGCATAAACCATACCTTTGGCACCAATTTGAGGACGTTTTACGAAATCGGTTAGTGCGTCAATTTGTTTGCGAGTGTAAGAAGCTGCACCTTTTGCACAAATACCACCAATGTATTCTGCGCTATCAAATACAGAGAAACCACAACCTTTAAGCACGTCCATTAGCTCTACAAAACGCATTTCAAAACGTGTGTCAGGTTTGTCGCTACCATAATATTTCATAGCATCGTGCCATGTCATACGTGGCATATCTGCTAGGTCGATGCCTTTAATAGTTTTAAATAGGTGTTTGCTTAAGCCTTCAAACATTTGGATAACGTCTTCTTGCTCTACAAAAGACATTTCGCAGTCTATTTGTGTAAACTCAGGTTGACGGTCGGCACGAAGG
>CALDPN010000077.1 GCA_937911235.1 uncultured Bacteroidales bacterium | reverse complement strand
TATAATCGCTTTTAATTAAACCTACAATATCTTTTAAAGCTTTAACTCTATTTTTAATCTTTGCATTGGTTTCGGTATTTTCCTTTGCCCTGCCGTTCATGCTCTCTCTCGCCGGAGGAACCATGCTGTATGTGGTGAGCGATGAGATGATTCCTGAAACTCACGCCCACGGCTACCACAAAGCAGCCACATACGCCCTCCTAGCCGGCTTCATGACCCTAGTCTTCATGGAAGGCGCAATGTAATATTATATCCTCTCTAGCACTGTTTCTATCAGTTTTTTCATATAGGGTTTGTAGTCGCCAATGAAGCGTTTGCCAAAGCGGTTGGCGATGATGAGGCAGATAGTAAGGGCCTTGTGACCAAGCATAGCAGAAAGGCCTGCAATGGCTGAGCCTTCCATTTCAAAGTTGGTTATTTTATTGCCCTTATAATCAAAGTTTATAATTTTATTGTTTAGCTCGGCGTCTAAAAGTGGCAAACGAATAGCCCTACCCTGCGGACCATAAAATCCTGGAGCAGAAATCGTAACTCCACGCACCATATCATCTGCTGCAATGCGCGATAGCAATTCTTCTGAATCTTTCACCACGTATGGGTATGCAAATTTTGAAGAATAACCAGTTTGAGAAATAAATGCTTCGCTAAAATCTGCCTCTATAACCTTCTCACTATCTGCATAATAGTTTATCAATCCATCAAAACCAAGCGAGTATTCCGAAGCTACGAAAGTTCCTTCTGGAACAAACTCTTGAAGTCCACCAGAAGTACCAATTCTCACAAGTGTAAGCGAAGTCTTTTCTGCCTTATCTTCGCGGCTCGCCAGATCGATATTTACAAGTGCATCAAGTTCTGTAAGTACAATATCAATATTGTCTGTACCTATGCCAGTGGAAAGCACAGTTAGGCGTTTGCCTTTATAAGAGCCCGTCACCGTTCTAAACTCTCTATTTTCCACACGACATTCTATGGTATCGAAAAACGAAGCCACAAGATCTACCCTATTTTGGTCGCCAACAAGTATTATTTTGTCAGAAATTTGCTCAGGCAACAAATGCAAATGAAACACCGATCCATCAGCATTTAAGATTAATTCCGAAGGTGCGTACATAATTGTGATATTTTTTTGTAAATATAAGGATTTTATCGAAAATGTTTGAAAAAAAAAATGTATTTTTGCACGTTAAAATTGTTCTATCCAGTAATAATGAAAAATACAAACAAAAATACAGCAGTACTTTTACTTCACTGCCCTGACAAACAAGGTATTATTGCGGCAGTGACAGAGTTTATAAACATCAACAAGGGTAATATTATTTACCTAGACCAACACGTTGACAAGGTAGAAAAGATTTTCTTTATGCGTGTGGAATGGGAACTAGAAAATTTCCTTATCCCAACAGATAAGATAAACGAATATTTCCAAACCCTACTTGCGAACAAATACGAGATGGAATTCCAAATCCATTTCCAAAACCAAAAACCTCGCATGGCACTGTTTGTTTCTAAACAAGCACACTGTATGTACGACCTTCTTGCTCACTACGAAGCTGGCGACTGGAACGTGGAAATTCCACTTATCATAAGCAACCACCCAGACCTTGAGCACGTGGCTAAGAAGTTTAATATTCCTTATTACTATTTCCCAATTACAAAAGAAAACAAGGAAGAACAAGAAGCAAAAGAGATGGCTCTACTTAAAGAGTATAACATCACTTTCTCTGTGCTAGCAAAATATATGCAAATAATTTCTCCAGAATTTATTAAAGCATATCCAAACAATATTATCAATATTCACCACTCATTCCTTCCTGCATTCGTGGGCGCAAAACCATATCACGCAGCGTTTGAACGTGGTGTAAAAATCATTGGTGCTACTTCTCACTATGTAACTGAAGAACTAGACGCAGGTCCTATCATCAAACAAGACGTAGCTCGTATCTCTCACAAAGACAGCATCGAAAACCTTATTCGCAAAGGTCAAGACCTAGAAAAAGTGGTGCTTTCTCGTGGTGTAGAAAAACACATCGAAAGAAAAATTTTAGTTTACAAAAACAAAACTATAGTATTCGGATAATAAACCGATGGTAGTTGTAATTAAATATAATGCAGGAAACATTCATAGCGTAGTGCACGCATTGCGCAGAATTGGTGTAGACCCTGTAGTAACAGACAACAAAGAATTAATCCAACAAGCAGACAAGGTTATTTTCCCTGGCGTAGGCGAAGCCGAAACCACCATGAATTACCTTAAAGAAAGAGGATTGGATACTCTTATCAAGAGTTTAACCCAACCTGTTCTTGGTATTTGCCTTGGAATGCAACTTATGTGCAAACACTCAGAAGAGGGTGATGTGGAATGCTTAGGGATTTTTGATTTACCTGTAAAGAAATTTATTCCTCGCAACCGCGAAAAAATTCCTCATATGGGCTGGAATCAGGTAGAAAACCTTAAATCAGACCTTATGAAAGGAGTAACAGAAGGCAACCACGCATATTTTGTACATAGTTATTATGTGCCATTGTGCAAAGAAGCCATTGCAACCACAAATTACATAGAAGAGTTTGCAAGCGCACTAAACAAAGACAATTTCTATGCCACACAATTTCACCCAGAAAAAAGCGGTGATGTAGGAACAAAAATTTTAGAGAACTTTATTAATTTATGATAGAATTAATCCCTGCCATAGACATTATCGACGGCAAATGTGTACGCCTTTCACAAGGTGATTACAATAGTAAAAAAACATACAACGAAAACCCACTAGAAGTGGCTAAAAGTTTTAGGGATCATGGTATAAAACGCCTTCACCTTGTAGACCTAGACGGAGCAAAAGCTCAACACATAGTAAACTACAAAGTACTTGAAACTATTGCAAATGGCACAGACTTGATAATTGACTTTGGTGGCGGACTAAAAACAGACGAAGACTTACGCATTGCATTTGAATCTGGCGCAAGTATGATTACAGGCGGAAGCATTGCAGTGAAAAATCCTACAGTATTTGAATCATGGATAAGTAAATTTTCTGGCGAAAAGATTATTCTAGGTGCAGACGTAAAAGACAAGAAAATTGCAGTAACAGGTTGGTTAGAAGACACCGACACAGAACTTTTCCCATTCCTTGAGTCTTATATCAACAAAGGCATAGGTAAAGTAATCTGCACAGATATAGCAAAAGATGGTATGCTTCAAGGCCCATCAATTGAACTTTACAAAGAAATAATGAATGCTCACCCTACCCTACACCTTATAGCAAGTGGCGGTGTGAGTAGCATGGAAGACATTATAAAGCTAGATGAAGCAGGCATTCCTGCGGTAATCTTTGGCAAAGCAATATACGAAGGCAAAATCTCATTGAAAGAATTAGAAAAATATGTTAGCTAAAAGAATTATCCCTTGCCTAGATGTGAAAGACGGCAAGACTGTAAAAGGTGTAAATTTCGTAAACTTTCGTCATGCAGGCGACCCTGTAGAAATGGCAGCTATGTATAGCGAAGCAGGCGCAGACGAATTAGTATTTCTAGATATTACTGCTTCTCACGAAGGCAGAAAAACTTTCGTTGACGTAGTAAAACGCGTAGCAGCAAGCACTAGCATTCCATTCACTGTAGGTGGTGGTATTGGCGAACTTTCAGATGTAGAAAGACTACTAAATGCAGGTGCAGACAAAGTTTCTATCAACTCTGCAGCACTTCGCAACCCACAACTTATCAACGACATTGCTAAAAACTTCGGTTCTCAAGTGTGCGTTGTAGCTATCGATGCTCAATTTGAAAACAACGAATGGATTTGCTACCTAAATGGTGGTCGTATTCCTACAGAACGTAAACTTGTAGAATGGGCAATAGAAGCAGAGCAACGTGGTGCAGGCGAAATTCTATTCACAAGTATGAGCCACGACGGTGTAAAAACTGGCTATCCAAACGACGCTCTTGCAGCACTTCACGAAAGCCTAAACATCCCAGTAATTGCATCTGGTGGTGCTGGTACAATGGAACACTTCAAAGATGCATTCCTAGTAGGTAAAGCAGACGCAGCCCTAGCAGCAAGTGTATTCCACTTCGGTGAAATCAACATTAAAGAATTAAAAGAATATTTGAGAAACAACAATATCCCAGTAAGATGAATTTAGATTTTGAAAAACAAGGAGGTCTTATTCCAGCCATTATTCAAGACGCTGTTACAAACAAAGTTTTGATGCTTGGTTACATGAATAAAGAATCCCTAGACAAAACTATTGAAACTAATAAAGTTTGCTTCTATAGCCGTTCTCGCAACTGCCTATGGACAAAAGGTGAAACAAGTGGTAACTTCCTAAACGTGGTTTCTATTAAAGAAGACTGCGACAACGATACACTACTTATCAAAGTAAACCCTGTTGGTCCTGTTTGTCACACTGGTGCAGACACCTGTTTCAACGAAGTAAACACAGAAAACCCTATCCTTTTCCTTAGCACTCTTCAAGAGTTTATCAACAAACGCTACGAGGAAATGCCAGAGGGTTCTTACACCACTTCACTTTTCCAAAAAGGCGTGGCTAAAATGTCTCAAAAAGTGGGTGAAGAAGCTGTTGAAACTGTTATCGAAGCCATGGCAAATAACAATAGCAGACTTATCTATGAGTCTTCAGACTTGTTATATCACTTAATAGTGCTTCTTACTTCAAAAGGCTTACGCATTGAAGATCTTGCTGCAGACTTAAAGAAACGTCATAAAGTAACAAAAGATGAGTACCCAAACCAATAATATACTTATTAAATATAGCGGCGTAGAAATCTGCCAAAAAGAACAAGTGGTGCTAAAAGACGTATCACTTGAAATCTCTGCTGGCGAATTCTATTACCTTATTGGTAGCGTAGGTTCAGGTAAAAGTAGTTTACTTAAAACTATCTATGCCGAGCTTCCTATCACCGAAGGCAATGCCGAAGTTTTCAACTTCGATTTAAATGAAATCGAGCAAAAAGAAATTCCATTTCTACGCAGAAAAATAGGTATAATATTCCAAGACTTCCAACTATTAATGGACCGTACCGTTTATGAAAATCTTTTATTTGTGCTTAAAGCCACAGATTGGAAAGACAAAAACGATATGAACAAAAGAATAGAAGAAGTTCTTAACGAAGTGGGTATGGCAAATAAAGGCTACAAAATGCCACACGAACTTTCTGGTGGCGAGCAACAACGTATTGTTATTGCACGTGCACTTTTAAACAAGCCTTCATTAATCCTTGCCGACGAGCCAACAGGTAACCTAGACCCAGAAACAGGTAATGCCATTTTAGACCTACTACATGGCATATGCAAAAGAGAAAACACTGCCATAGTAATGGCAACTCACAACCTAGGACTTCTAGAAACCCACCCAGGCAAAGTTCTCAAAGTAGAAAATAACAGATTATTAGTATAAAGCAAAAATCCCGACTCAATGAGCCGGGATTTGTTATATAGTAGAAATTGTCTACTTAGATATTAGCCATCTTGATTGCTGTAACAGCAGCCTCAACACCCTTATTTCCGAGTTCACCACCACATCTATCTAGCGCTTGCTGAAGAGTATTTACTGTAAGCAAACCGAAGATAACAGGAGGGAAACCTTCGCGAGCATTAAGCTGAGCAACGCCTTGTGTAGTGCCAGAGCAAACATAATCGAAGTGAGGAGTATCTCCTTGAATTACACAGCCCAACACTATAATAGCATCATATTTCTTTTTAGACTGAAAGTTTTTTGCAGCGTAGGTAAGCTCAAATGCACCTGGCACATGAACCACATCTACATCCACTGCACCATTTTCTTCTAGAGCTTCCAATGCGCCTTCAAGTAGAGCGAAGGTAACATTAGAGTTCCAGTCTGCCACTGCAATAGCGTAAGATTGTTTTGCCACTATAGCCTTATCAGGCATAGAGTTAGCATCATATTCTGAAAGGTTATGTAGCTTACTTGCCATTTTTTAAAGAAGCAGATTCAATATATTTATCAATTTCGTCAATGTCGGTAATACCAGTCATTTTACCTTCGAAACGAGTTTTAATTTCTTTGTAAGCAGCTTCTGCAGAAGCAAAATCGCCAAGAGACTCGTATGCACGAGCTGCTTTCATTAAAGCAGCGCTAGCTACTAAGATATTGTCTGCTTTAGCAGCTTTTTTGTAGCAAGAAATAGCTTTTTCAGCGTCGCCTTGCATTGCGTAGCAGTCTCCTAAAGTAGATTTCACTGTATATTGAAGAATATTGTCTGAAGCAGAGAAACCTTCTAGATAAGAAATAGCGTTGTCGTAATCTGCAAGTTTAAAATATGCTAAACCAGCGTATGCTTTAGCAAGATTGCCAGATTTTGTAATTGAATATTCGTCTGCAGCTGAAGCAAAACCAATAAATTCAATGCTATCTCCATTGATAGCTTTTTCGTATTGACCAGCAGCATAGTAAATTTGACCTAACGCCATTTGCTGAGCAGCTTCTTCAGATTTTGGTTGAACCATAAAGTTATCTACCACTAACCAGCATACTAACACTGCAACTACTGCTGCTAATGCATAAAGTAAAGGTTTTTGATTTTTTTCTAAAAATGCTTCAGATGTACTTAACGCACCTTCTAAGTTTTTTAACTCTTGTTCTGTAGCATCTACTGGATTATTTTTTTTGTTTGCCATGATATAATTATTTATTGTTATTTTCTATGTAGGGACGTCTGCGTGCAGCGTCCGTTATTTTTTTTGCGTATTAGAACTGCAAAGTTAAACTTTTTATTGATATAATAATAATATAAATGTGTGTTTTTACTGCCTAAAACAAATTTTTATTGAAAAATTCCGCCGTTTTGTTTTGTAATTAAAAGAAAAGTATTACCTTTGCACTGCCTTAAGGTTCCTTGGCCGAGTGGCTAGGCACCGGTCTGCAAAACCGTCTACGGCGGTTCGAATCCGCCAGGAACCTCAAAACAAAAAGCGATGTTCACAAAACATCGCTTTTTTTGTTATCTAATACTAACAGTAGGAAAATATCCTGTAACAATAAGTTATGTAAAAGAGAAAGGAAATAAATAACAAGAACAATAAAACCCTATAAAACCATGAAAAAACTATTAAACCTAATCCTATTAGTCACCACCTCACTCCTATTCCTTTCTTGCGAGAAAGAAATTGAAAAAATAGAGGGAGCATATCCATATCGTGACGTTGTATTTCTATATAAAGTTGAACCAGAAAAAAGGAATATAATTGAAAGAGATAGTATTCTTGTTTTTGATTTTAATGCTTTTAAAAACTGGGATTCAAATTTATATCCAATGACATTTTGGGTAAGTAATGAAGAAATCGCAACGATTAGTCCAGATGGTTATCTAACTGGCAAAAAAGAAGGAACTGTAACTGTTTATGCTAAAGTTATGAGCGTATACGGGCCAATTGAGAGTTCAATAAAATATGAAGTAATAGATTTTCTAAGAGATTTTAATAGAAAACACCCATATTTCTTTTTAGATTGGGGATTAGACTTGAATAATGACGACACTGTTACCGTTGCAGAACTACAAATGGCAGAAAAATTTAATCATAAGTATTTAAATGATGATTATATTATGAGTAGTTATTTCTTTGATTTATCACATTATTTACCAAATTTAAAAGAAATTACTCTAGGGATAGATACAGATTTAGGTACTTTAGATCTAAGTGCTTATAAATTAAAAAAAGTACAAATTCATGATTGGTTCTATGAATATACATCATATCCATATATTGACCCTGATAAAGCAAGCACCTGTAAGCAACCTTTTTTTACTGATATTATTTTAAATAACTCTATCGAAACTCTAATGATTTATGCTATTCCTGGAATCAAGTTATTAGATTTACGCCAATATACAAACTTGAAAACTTTTAAAAGATTAGAATTACATGGAGCTTATGATTTGGTTGAATTTAAATTAATACCTCCAAAATCCATAGAAGAAGCTATTCTTTTTGATTCAGAAATGATTGTTAACGAAGTGCTTCCAAATTTAAAATCATTAACATATAATTTTAGATATTATGGATATGCTTCTAAAAAACATAAATACATAAGATTAAATAAAGAACAACTTCCTAATCTTAGAATTTTAAAATCAGAAGAAGGAGGAATAGGATATCTTGACATTAGTTCATTTGAAGCTACAGATTTTGATTCTATATATGTGAAGGTAGATACCATTTGTATGTCAGAATCTATGTGGCAACTTGAAAAGATTAAAGGGAATCTAATTGGCGCCTATGAATATATTATAAAATAACTATGAGGCGATTTATTATAATTACATTTATGCTTCTGCTGGAAAGAAGAATATGCAAATGAATTATGGATACCTGGTGGATATACTGCATCTAAAGATGCATTTGGTCATCCAGAGTTAGTAATTTCTATATCCAAAACAGAAGTACAAACAACTAAATTATCTGAATATTATGAGAATCGTTAGTTACGAAGAGTATTTATATAGATTTAAAGACAATGGTTATTATATAAAGAATATAATACCATACATAACAGAGAACAAAGAGAATTTTAAAAATTATATTCTAGAAAAAGATAGTCCTATCTTTATTTTCAATGATTTTGATGATGTAATAGATGTCTTAGAGGCATTACATTACGATCAGATTTTTACTCTTGCAAATATCAATCAATGTTTTGAAGAAATTGAGATAAATAGTACAGAAGTATATAAACTACTTTACAAATATACCATTGCATATCAATGTAGAAAAGAATGCACTTATTTCACTTTTAGGTTACACATTGATGTAAATATGCTAAAAGAGAAATTGAAAAATGCACCAATTGAATTTATAGTTCCTAATTATTCATACAAGTACGACATGTCATTTTTGGAAGAACCAGATTATGAGGAGCTTATTGATGATTATAAAACTGATAAAAATCTTACTAAAAGAAGAGAGCAATTTATAAACAACAAAATTGAATTTATTTGTGGGCAATTTTATTTGGAATGGCTAGGTGGATTTGGTATGAGCATAGAAGTTCTATTTAACCAATTGCAAATTTTTATAGAAGAAGGGCTAACTACAAATAATGAGATAAATAAGATGTTAGCTGAATTTACTCCTACTAAGCAGAATCTCGCAATAGAATTTTACTATTATTATGCTAAAGAGATGATATATCTCAATCTATTTAAGTGGCATAGATATACTATTGACTTAGATATTAATATGTTAACAAACAAAATAGCTATTTTCCAAAAATCAAATGACAATGTTACATATAATAAACAAGGTACAGTAGATTATTTCCAAAGACATGGTTATCTTCTTGATTATTATGATAAATCACTTGATGAGCATATCACACTGAATGAGTTTTACAAAAACAAATATCGCAAACTTTACGAAGCAGAATTAAAAGAGAAAACAAATAAATAACAAAAACTTAAAACCCTATAAAGCATGAAAAAACTATTAAACATAATCCTATTTGTAGTCACCTCACTACTTCTCCTTTCATGCGAGAAAGAAAAGTACCCAGGTGCATATCCGTATGATGATATTGTTTTCTATAATGAAAATGGATTATACGAAAATACTGTAACGGAGAAAGATAGTATATTGGTAATATATGAACCTACTAAATATTGGAATAAGGATTTATATCCAATGCAATTATGGGTTGACAATGAAGAAATTGCTACCATTAGTCCATCTGGCTATTTAACAGGTAAAAAAGAAGGGACTGTAACTATTTATGCTAGGGTTATGAGTATTAATGGTGAACTAGAAGATTCTATTAAATATACAGTAAAGGATTATTTAAAGGAATTAATTAAATCTAATCACTACTATCTTAGAACACTTGGTTTTGATAGAAACAATGACGAAGCTGTATCAGTTTCAGAAGTACAAGACACAGAAGTCATTTCAAAATTTATTGATAGTGATATTCTACTTTTACTTGCACCGTATATGCCTAAACTTAAGGAGGTAAAGATAGGTTCAGATACGGCTTATAAGACTCTTGATTTAACTTCTTACAATTACAAGAAAGTAACTATACATGATGAAATAATGTCAAAATCAACATATGTTCCTAGAGATGAAAACTATGACCAATATAAGAAATTTTTCTTAAAAGAATTCACATTAAATAATTCATTAGAACATCTAGAAATATATGGAATTCCAGGGGTAAGACTATTAGATTTAAGACAATATACAAATTTAAAGGTACTAACAAGACCTTACGACTATAGAGTTAGCACTATATGGTTAGATTTACAAGTGAATCTTCCAAAAAACATTGAAGAGGTGAATCTAATGAAAACTCAAATTATATTTGACGATATTTATTACAACTTAAAGAAAATAAGATTAAGATACCATATTGAAGAAGACAATACTATTACAGAAATAAACAAAAAATATGTACCAAATTTAAAAAAATTACATATAACTACCTCTACTAATCATATAGACATAAGTTCTTTTCAAGCAGAAGATCTTGATTCTGTTTATGTAAAAGTAGATACAATTTCAATTTCACAATCCATGTATGAATGCAGATACTCATCTGGTAAAACCATTTTTGCATTGCATTATATAATCAAATAAATATGAAGAGAATATTATTAACATTACTAATAATAGGTTTATCCTTTTCTTTATTTGCAAATACATCTGACACTGATAACATCGGGTCATACGCAGTTATATTTAGCGTAAAATATAAGAATAGCAACTACAATTTTTTTACGCCAAATTTTCTGTTAATACCACAACTGGTGAATACATTCTCCAAGCAGTTGCACATACATGACAAAAAAGCAAATGGATTAAGATGATAATTAAATAAGTCTAAGTGTTATCACACAAAAGGCTCAAGGGAAAATCCTTTGAGCCTTTTTGTTTTATTAGAATAGAAGTTACTTAATCACCATTTCTGTTATCACTGGTAAGTGGTCTGAAGGATATGTTGCTAAGCCCATGTTATCATCGTCTGCCAAGTATGAAAGGATTTCTGCATCCTCAAATAGTACCAAGTCGATACGTTTTGGAGAGTTGTCGCTAGAACTGTAAAGACCTGTATAGGTATTTCCATCCCAACCACATTGTGTAGGATATTTAGAAAGCTGAGATTCGTTACATTCGTATGCTCCTACTGCTGCGTCGCCCATAGCAATGAAAGAGTCTGTCCAACGATTTGATACTTTTTCGTATGCTGGTTCAGTGATTTCGCAGTTGAAGTCGCCTACAAAGAAATATGGAAGGTCGCCTGCAATCTCTGGCAACACTTTAATTGCCACTTCTGCTTGCTCGGTACGCACTTGCACTTTTGATGGAGTGTAGTTGTGGTTGAAGTGAGTAGAGAAGAAGAAAAATTCTTTATCTGTGGTTCTATCTTTAAGTTTTACCCATGCCACTAGACGGTTGAAGTCTGAATTTTTAACCTTACTTACTTTATATGGAGTTTCAGAAAGGAAGAAACGTCCTTGGTCTAGCTTGATATATCTGTCTTTTTTATAAATCAGACCAGTTTGTTCGCCACTCGCACCAGCTGAGTTTTCTTTACCATTGTCACGTCCATAACCTATATATTCATATTCTGTTAATTCTGACATGAAATCTGGAGATTGGTTTTTGGTGATTTCTTCTATACCACACACATCCATTTTATGTCTGCGAATCATATCAAACACATAAGGTTTTCTTACAGTCCAAGATAGGTCGCCTTTATTTGCAGAATCACCAGTTCCATTCCAATAACGAATGTTGTAGTTGCAAATTTTGTGAGTATCAGAATAAGTACCTTTTGTAATTGCTTCAAACACTGGTGTTAACACGGTGTCTTTTGAAATTGTGAATGAGTCGCGGGCAGCACAACCTTTTACTATATTTGAGCCTACAAAAATATGGTCATTGTCTGGAATAAATTGTAAATACACTTTAGAAGATTTGTCTAAAGAGATTTCAGACTCTACCTTTACACCATTGATAAACACTTCACCACCTTCAAAGTCACCTAAAGTAAGTTTATATGCTGTAGGTTCTGGTTTTGATGGTTCTTCTGGCTCAGAAGGATTTTCTGGACCTGAAGGGTCTTCTGGTTTTGGAGGCTCAGGGGTTGGTTTTTCACATGCAGCAAAAGCAAACATCATTGCCGCAGGAATTAATAATAAGAATAATTTTTTCATAAAGTTTTTTATTTTTGGGGTTTTAAATATCTGATAATGTAAGCCACCTCATCGACTTCTCGTCTAGAAGTGGAATAAGTTCTTCCATGCGTTTAGCATTCTTTTGAAGAGTATCCATATCTAGAGCTCCAGAAGCGAAACCATCTTCAAGATTTTTCTTTTCCTCTTCAAGCTGTGCAATTTCCACTTCTAGCGCTTCCAACTCACGTTTTTCTGCAAAGGTGAGTTTCTTTTTAGTCTCGTTGCGAGGTTTATTGTATTGTGTTTTGGTCGCATTGTCGCTTGCTGTAGCCTTTCTGGCAATTGCCTCTTGTTCGTTTCGCCAATCGCGATAGTCGGTATAGTTGCCAGGAAAATCTTTTATTTCTGCATTACCTTTAAACACAAGTAAGTGGTCTACCACCTTATCCATAAAGTAGCGGTCGTGCGACACCACTATTACGCAACCTTTGAAATTAATCAAATAATCTTCTAGAATATTTAGAGTTACAATGTCTAGGTCGTTAGTTGGTTCGTCGAGCACCAAAAAGTTTGGGTTACGCATCAACACTGTACAAAGATAAAGTCTGCGTTTTTCGCCACCACTTAGTTTATAAATGTAATTGTGCTGAGTTTCTGGTGCAAAAAGGAAATGTTGCAAAAACTGCGAAGCCGAAAGTTTTCGTCCACCACCTAAGTCCACTTCTTCGGCAATATCACGTACCGCATCTATCACCTTCATTTGGTCGTTGAACTTAAGACCTTCTTGGCTATAATAACCAAAACGCACAGTTTCACCTATATCAAACGAGCCTGCGTCTGGCTTTTCAATACCTAAAAGAAGTTTGATAAATGTACTTTTTCCTGTGCCGTTAGGGCCAATAATACCCATTTTCTCGTAACGAGAAAAATTATAATAGAAATTGTCTAATATTTTAAGGTCAGCAAACGATTTGCTAATATATTTTGCTTCAAAAATCTTAGAACCTATATAGGTAGATTTATTTTCAAGTCGCACTTTGCTATTATCCACCTTTTGCGACACCTTTTCTTGAAGTTTATAAAAATCTTCAATTCTAGATTTCGCCTTTGTAGCACGAGCCTGTGGCTGACGACGCATCCAATCTAGCTCTTTTCTAAACAAATTGTTGGCGCGAGCCAGTTCTGCATTTGTTTGGTCGATACGCTCTTGACGTTTTTCTAGATAATAACTATAATTTCCTTTATAACGATAAAAACGCTTATTATCTATTTCAATAATCTCGTTGCAAACCCTATCCAAGAAATACCTATCGTGAGTAACCATAAGTAGGGTAACATTAGACCTATTTAGATAATTTTCTAAATATTCTGTCATTTCTAGGTCTAAATGGTTGGTGGGCTCATCGAGAATAAGTAAATCTGGTTCTTGCACAAGTACGTTTGCCAGCGCCACACGTTTCACCTGACCACCAGAGAGCGTGCCCATAGGTTGGTCGAAACGTGTAATATTAAATTTGGTTAGGATTTGTTTGGCTTTTTGTTCGTTTGCAAACTTACTAAACGTATCTAACACAGTAACTTCTGGCGAGAAATCTGGAAGTTGTTTTAGATACGACACACGTAAATCACGTTTTGTTGTAATCTTTCCTGCGTCCATTGGCTCCACTCCTGCTATAATATTAAGAAGTGTAGTCTTACCAGCCCCATTTTTAGCTATAATTGCTATTTTCTGACCCTGAGATATCTCAATATCCACGTTTTCGTACATTAAATCTGCACCAAAACGCTTAGTCAATCCTTCTATTTGTAAATAACTTACCATATCAAACTACAAATATAATAAAATTTCACTATTTTTGCAGTTCACTTAAGAAATTATGACCAAACTACTAAAATATTTTATCTTCACTTTCTGCCTATTGACCGCTGCTAACGCATTGGCAGATAAAGGCTTTTGGTATCCTGCCTTTATTCCAGATTCTATTCAAGAATACATAGAGGAAGAGGGCGACATTACCATGGAGAACATCTACAACGCAGACTCTACAAAGAGTTTAAACAACTACGTAGTTTACTTAAACAACGGCTACACTGCTAGCTTAATTTCAAAATCTGGACTTCTGCTTACCCCATACGAGGCTATTAAACCTTATATAAACAGCATCGATTCTCTAAAAGATGGTTTCCTTGCCCAAGACATTTATTACGAAAAACCAATATTCAATCTTACTGCATTTTTTGATAACAAACCAGATAGTGTAAGATTTGGTGATATTCGTCTTGTTTATGCTCCAAGTAAAGCTCTTGCTGAGGCAAACATCTGCAACAAATACTCTAAAAATAAGTACAACGCAAATTTTGCACTACTTAGAATATATGCCGACCGCGACAACAAACATTCAAACTACAACAATACAAACCAACCTTTTGTAACCGACAGTTGCTTAACAATCACACGCCACTACGCTGCTGAAAACGACTTTGTTTTCTACCTTGGTTACCCAAACATAAGCCAAAGAAACTTGTCTTCTACAGATATTTACGAAAAATTTCAGCTAGTTGATAGTGCAAAACTTGTTGGTTATGATTTTCTTACAGACTCTGCCATCTATTTTGCTCACAAAGAAATCTCAGAGATTAAGACTAAAAAGGAAACACTTATCTACCCTCGTTTAATAAAAGAGAAAGAGGTTAAAGAAGATGAGTTTACCATTTGGGCAGCCAATCATGAAAAATTTGAGTCTGCACTAAGATATTCAAACAATGTTACTTTCATGAGAAAGTACAGAGACGAAAGAAGAAAATCTGGTTTCCTATACAATCTAAGCCAAACTGTGTTCGACAAATCTGTTGTTTTGCAAATGGGAGAAATCCTTGTAACCATGACAGATGAAAACGCAATGGAAATGTATGCAGAACTAGCTAAACTTTATGAACTTTACAAGCCTGAAAGAGACAAAAAGGTATTAAAGCAAATGCTTGAGTTCTACGAAACTCATTGCGATAGTATATTCTTGCCTAATGTTTATTCAGACATTAAGTTAAATTACAAAGGCAATATTGATAAGTATCTAGACAAACTATTTAAGAAATCTTTCGTTACCGACGAAAAACGCTTTAATAAATATTTAGATAATCCAAAAGAAGATGTCTTCAACAAAGATATGCTTATTATCTTATCAAAAGACATCCTTAAACATAAAGCACTTGTTTACAACTATTTCCATAGCTTCGACGAAGACATGGCAAGAGCCTACAAACTATACACAGAGGGTTGCCTAGTGCTAAATGCCGACTATTATCACGCACCAGATGCCGACTACACCTTGAGAATGGGTTATGGAAGCGTTTGCTCGTATAGAAACAACCCAAGCTTTAGCGTATCGGCTATTTCTTATCTTAAAGATATAAACATACATTCTATATTGGAGCAGTCTGTTTTAGATTCACTTATTTTGAGCGATATTTACACAGAAGACAGCGTAAGAACAAGTTTCCTTACCACTTGCGATGCACCTCTGTTTAGAATGGGCGAACCTGTGTTTAACCTTAAAGGTGAAATTGTGGGTATGCTTACCTCTGGCAATAGCGAGGCAGAAATGAATAAGTATATGTTTGACGAGAGTTTTCGCACCATTGCCACTGACGTAAACTACCTAATGTATTTGCTAGACCTCAACGAGGCCGACCACATTCTACAAGAGATAGTTTTGGGCGAAGAAGAAGAAATGTTCGACATAGAATACTTCACCCCAGTGGATTCGCTGCTAATTCCAAAAGATTCGCTTTTGATGCTGAATGATTCGCTAAGAGCGTTGAATGATTCGGTGATGATTAATGCAGATTCGTTGACGATTAATAATGATTCAATTGGAATTAATAAACTAAGGACTTCGTCCTTGATTCTTGGCTGCGCTCGGCATAACTTAAGCAAGCTTAGTTCTGCTCTCACTTGCACAAGAATTCCTCACTCCTAACCCCTAACTCCTAACTCAGTGAAAGTTATCGCCGACGCATACATACCATTCCTTAAAGGACTACTTGACGACGTAGCCCAAGTGGAATACCTATCACCTGCCGAATTTACTGCAGAGGCGGTACGTGATGCTGACGCACTAATAATTCGCACCCGCGCAAAATGCAACAAAGCACTGCTAAGCGGTAGCAAAGTGCGCTTTATTGCCACTGCCACCATTGGCTTCGATCATATCGACACCAAATATTGTGAAGAAAACGGCATTGAGTGGACAAACTGCCCAGGTTGCAATGCCGATAGCGTAAACAATTACATACACGCTGCACTTACCACTATTTTTGGCGATAGCCTAAACGGCAAAACAATTGGCATTATAGGTGTGGGTAATGTAGGTTCACGTGTAGCAAAAATGGCTTCAAACTTAGGGATGAAGGTGCTTTTAAACGATCCGCCACGTGAGGCAAAAGAGGGTTCAGCAAACTTTGTTTCTTTAGAAGAAATACAAACGCAAGCCGACATTATTACCATTCACACCCCGCTAAACAAAGAAACATATCATATAATTAACGAAGATTTTTTGGCGTCTTGCAAAAATACACCTCTTATAATAAACGCTGCTCGCGGCGAGGTTTGTGCCACAGAAGCCCTACTTAATTATAAAGGTGACGTGGTTTTAGACTGTTGGGAAAACGAACCAAATATTTCACTACCTCTACTTGAAAAAGTAGTTTTAGGCACTCCACACATTGCTGGTTACTCTGTTGATGGCAAAGCCAACGGCACACGCATGGCAGTGGAGGCTGTTTGTAAGTTTTTTGGCATAGAAAAAGACATCAAAATAGAAGTTCCGGGTGAAAAAGGCATACCTTATTATATAGAAGGTGAAAGCAATGCTCTTAAAGCACATCCAGAACTGTTTGAACAGTTTAGGAATAATTATCCGATAAGAAGAGATAACATTGTTATCAGTTAGGAGTTAGGAGTTAGGAGTTAGGAGTTATGAGCAGATATTTTATAACATTATCATACAATGGCAAAAACTATCATGGTTGGCAAGTGCAACCAAATGGTAGTAGTGTGCAAGAGACTTTAGAAAAGGCTCTTAGTACTATTCTGCGCACCGAAATTAGCATTGTAGGTGCTGGTAGAACAGACACTGGTGTGCATGCCAAAATGATGATTGCCCATTTCGATACATATGTAAATTTTGACGCAAAAGAACTTCCACGCAGACTAAACTGCTTTTTACCTGCCGATATTGCTATTCAAAAAATAGAGCAAGTAGCAGACGAGCTACATGCACGCTTTAGTGCCACAAAACGCAGTTACGAATACCATTTAGTAACAGAAAAATGTGTTTTCAGCACCGAAACAGCGTATTTCTACCCTGGCGCACTCGATTTTGATGCCATGAACGAGGCAGCTGCCAAACTATTTAACTACATAGACTTCACTAGTTTTAGCAAACTACATACCGACGTTAAAACAAACAACTGCACCATTTACGAAGCACGTTGGGAGCAAGTTTCACCATCTCACTGGGTATTCCACATTAGTGCAGACCGCTTCCTACGCAATATGGTACGCGCCATTGTAGGCACACTTCTTATGGTGGGCACAAAGAAAATCACTGTAGATGGTTTCTGCAAAATAATCGAAAGCAAAGACCGTTGCAAAGCCGGCACTTCTGCCCCTGCCCACGGACTATATCTAACTAATGTGATGTATTAGTTAGGAGTTAGACCTTAATTTTAGCATTTTTTATGTTAAAAATTTGAGAACGTTTGCGGGTTTCAGTTATTATACGTACCTTTGCAACGAATTTGTGCTTATTACAAACTTAACTATAAATTATTAACTATGAAAAAATTTGTTCTTTTACTAGGACTTATTGCTGCTAGCTGCGGTTTCATCTCTGCACAAGCACCAGCAAATGCTCCTGACGTAATGCTACAAGGCTTCTATTGGGACTCTTACACCGATAAGGGTTATGGTAGTACAAGATGGAATGACGTGCAAAACATGGTGGACGAAATTGCAGAATCGTTCGACCTTGTATGGTTACCACCATCAGCAAAATCAAGTGGCGGTACAGGTTACCACCCAAAAGAATGGTCTAATCAAAACTCTGATTGGGGTACAGCACCTCAGCTTAAAAAACTAATCTCTTCATTTAAAGCAAAAGGTACACGTTGCGTTGCCGACATCGTTGTAAACCACCGCGATGGTAATTATAACTGGACAGACTTCTGCAATGAAAATTTTGGCACATACGGTTCATTCACATTATATCCAAGTGCACAATTCATCTGTAAAGATGATGATGCTGCAAAAAATGGACATTCATGTACAGGCGCTAAAGACGCTGGATACGAATATGTTTGCGAAGCTTCTGGTGGCTACTGTGCTTCTCGTGACCTTGACCACTCTAACACCACAATCCAAAATGCTATCAAAGCATACCTAAAATGGATGAAAAACGAAATGGGTTATGACGGTTGGCGTTACGACCTTGTTAAAGGTTACTTAGGTAAATACACAAAAGACTACAACGCTGCAGGTGGTGCTTATATGTCTGTAGGTGAATATTGGGATGGTAACTACGACGCAGTTAAAAACTGGATCAACGAGACAGGCAAAACTTCTATGGCGTTCGACTTCCCTAACAAATATGCTGCATTTAACAATGGATTAGCTAGCAACAACTTTGGTGCTATGGTAAACGGCTACAAAGTACCTAATGGTCTTTGCGGTGCTGACGAAATGAAACGTTACGCAGTAACATTTATTGATAACCACGATACATTCCGCGATGGCAGCAAATATGGTGGCGACTGGACAAAAGCTAACGCAGTTCTACTAGCTCAACCAGGTATTCCTTGCGTATTCTACCCTCACTGGAAAGAATGCAAAGCAGATATCAAAAAAATGATTGCTACTCGTAAAGCTATGGGTGTTCACAGCCAATCTGCATGTACTACAGCAGGTGGTGGCTCATACTACCAAAGTACAACTACTGGTAAAAATGGTACTCTAATCTGCTTCGTAGGTAGCGGTTGGTCTGACCCTGCTGGCTACACAAAAGCATGTAGCGGTAACGGCTGGGCTTATTACACAAGTTCTCAAGTAGTTGTTCCAGACACTCCTGTTGGTCCAGTAGATCCTGACACCCCTGTAGCTAGCCAAAGCTACGCTATCCGTGTAAATGGTTCAACAGACTATCCTGCAACAT
The DNA here is from genome assembly GCA_937911235.1 of uncultured Bacteroidales bacterium. GTDB lineage: Bacteria > Bacteroidota > Bacteroidia > Bacteroidales > Paludibacteraceae > Enterocola. The sequence goes on along the minus strand of CALDPN010000077.1, from coordinate 3,167 downwards.
ATATGGGTAAATCTGCAAACTCAGACCACGAAGAATACATGGTTTCTGTAGAACTAAAAGCTGGTGATACATTCGTAACATACGACCTAGTTAACAAAGCTGGTTGGGTAATGGCTATCGAACCATACGGTGAATATGCAAACTTTACTGAAGGTACATCTAGTGTTACTTGTAATGTAGCGGGTTGCTACGATTTCTACATCAAAATGATGTATCAAAACGATAGCATGTATATCGGTCCTGGTACAGGTTGTGGTAGTGTAACTCCAACACCAACTCCAGATCCAGACCCTACTCCAACACCTGACCCTACTCCTACTCCAGACCCAACACCTGGCGGTACAGGTTACAGCCTATATGTAAACGGTAAAGACCTTTACAACATGGAAGACCAAGGCGCATGGGATATGGACCCTTCATACAACCAATTTGCTCTACCAAACGTATCTCTTAAAGCTGGCGATACATTTGTATTCTACAATAATTCAAATGGCGAAACTTGGGGAAGCGTAACTGTAGACCCTGCTAGTATCACAAGTATCACAGGTTCGGGCACAGACTTCAGCGTTAGCGAAGATGGTTGCTATTCAGTATACCTAAAACTAAAATTCCAAGCTGATAACGTTTACTTTGGTGCAGGCACAGATTGCTCATCTGCTCCAACACCAGACACTCCTGTAATACCAGAAGGTCCTGACACTCCAGTTATTCCAGATACCCCTGTTGATCCTGACACCCCAGTTGGTCCTGCTCCTTCAGGAGATTACTACCTAGTAGGTTGGATTAACGGTGCAGACTATGGCTTCGGCGAAGATTGGGAAACTGTTGGCGACTACAAATTTGTAAACGGTAAACTTACTGTAACATTTGCAGAGGATTCATATGTATGTCTAAAAACTGGTGATAACGCAAACTGGTTCAGCACAGCTACATTCGTTCCTGTAGGCACAAGTGGCACAGCTGTATTTGAAAAATCTTCAGAAACTATCTTTGAAAAAGTTGGTGTTCCAGCTGGTACTGTAGACTTCACACTATCAGACAATGGCAATGGTACTTTAACATTATCATATACAACAGGCGCATCTGCAATCATCGAAGCAGAAACTGTAAATATGGTTATCTACCCTAACCCAACTAGCGACTACATCACAATCAGCTGCGACGAAGCTATTGAAGAAGTAGTTATCAACGCAATCAATGGTAGCGAGGTAATTAGAACAAACTCTAACGAGATTGATTTATCTGCTCTAAATCCTTCAATGTACTTCGTAAATATTATGTTACAAAACGGAGACGTTGTAAGAAGCAAAGTTATTCGCAAATAACAATTCTCTATAAAACTTTAAAAAAGCGGTGTAAAAAACACCGCTTTTTTTTGTCACTACATAAAAAAAGTAGTAAATTTGCACGACGTTAAAACAAGAGCCCACTACACTCTTGTATTTCAATTATATATAATAACAATACCTTATTTTATTTCCCTCCACTTTGCATACAGTTGCAAAGTTCAATGTTTATGGCAGAAGAAATCGTAAAGAAAAGAAGGGCACGTATTAAAGTTACTCCTGTAGAAGCGCCCGCAGCCGAGCCAGTAGTAGAGGTAGCACCTGATACTATTATGGCAGCCCCATCTAATCCTATCACAGAAGAAAAAGCAATTCAAGAAGTTGTAGAAGCAGTAGAATCAACTGAAAAAGTAGAAACTATACTTTCTAAAACTGAGAAAAAAGTTGTTACAGAAAGACCTTTTGAAAAAGCAGACAAACCATACGAGTTTGACGATATCATAAAAGGTACAGGTGTATTAGAAATTGTTCAAGATGGATATGGATTCCTTCGTTCTCCAGAGTACGATTATTTTCCATCTCCAGACGATATATACGTTTCTCAATCACAAATAAGACTTTTTGGTCTTAAAACTGGCGACACAGTGGAAGGTCCTATCCGTCCTCCAAAAGAAGGCGAAAAATACTTCCCACTTGTAAGAGTAGAGAAAATCAATGGTCGCGACCCAGAATTTGTGCGCGATAGAGTGCCATTTGAGCACCTAACTCCTCTATTCCCAGACGAAAAATTCAACCTATGCGGTGGTAAGAATACCACTATGGCTACTAGAATAGTAGATTTATTTAGCCCTATTGGTAAAGGTCAACGTGGCTTAATTGTGGCGCAACCTAAAACTGGTAAAACTGTTCTTTTAAAAGAACTTGCTAATGCTATTTTAGAAAACAACCCAGAGGTTTACATGATTATTCTTCTAATAGACGAACGTCCTGAAGAAGTAACAGATATGGCTCGTAGTGTAAGAGCTGAAGTGATTTCATCTACATTTGACGAACCAGCAGAAAAGCACGTAAAAGTGGCTTCTATTGTTCACGAAAAAGCAAAACGCCTTGTAGAATGCGGTCACGACGTGGTTATCCTACTAGACTCTATTACACGCCTTGCTCGTGCATACAATACCACAGCTCCTGCTTCTGGTAAAGTGCTTTCTGGTGGTGTGGACTCAAATGCGCTTCACAAACCAAAACGTTTCTTTGGTGCAGCTCGTAACATTGAAAATGGTGGTAGTTTAACCATTATTGCTACAGCACTTACAGAAACAGGTTCTAAAATGGATGATGTTATCTTCGAAGAATTCAAAGGAACAGGTAATATGGAACTTCAATTAGACCGTAAATTATCTAACCGCAGAATCTTCCCTGCTATCGACATTATGGCATCTGGCACTCGTAGAGACGATCTACTATTAGACGAAAATACAATGAGAAGGGTTTGGATTACACGCCAACACCTTTCAGACATGAATTCTATAGAAGCTATGGAATTCTTAAAGAAACAAATGGAAGGAACCATGAACAACGAAGAGTTCCTACTATCTATGAATTCATAGAGAAAATTAAATTAATTTTTACATATAATTTTTAAAACAATGGCAAAAGAAAAAAAATTTCTAACCTGTGATGGTAACCAAGCTGCTGCACATATTTCATATATGTTCTCAGAAGTAGCTGCTATTTATCCTATCACACCATCTTCTACTATGGCAGAATATGTAGATGAATGGTCTGCTGCAGGTCGCAAAAACATTTTTGGCGAAACTGTATTGGTACAAGAAATGCAATCAGAAGGTGGTGCAGCTGGTGCTGTACACGGATCTTTACAAG
>CALDPN010000076.1 GCA_937911235.1 uncultured Bacteroidales bacterium | reverse complement strand
ATTGTATTTAATCTATTTTAGATTTTCGCCAAAATGCGGATATAACGTATTACTGTTACCAATTTGTTACAGATTCCATATTTTAGCTTCTGTTTATTTTTGTTTGTATTGGCATTGGTGTATTCGACATGTGCAATGGTATTGTTTTTTAGAGATTTGGCTCAAATTATTAACATTGGTTTGCAGATTGGTATGTGGGCAACGCCGATTTTGTGGGATTTAAATACAGTGCCACCAGTTATGCAGTTTGTTTTGAAGATTAATCCGATGTTTTATATTGTGAATGGGTTCCGAAGTGCGATGTTTGAAAATACGTGGTTTTGGCAGGATTTCTATTCGACGATGTATTTCTGGATTGTAACAGTGGTATTATTTGGTATTGGTGCATTAATCTTTAGAAGATTAAAGGTACATTTTGCGGATGTTTTATGATGAAAGGTTTTGGGTTATGAGTAAGGAACGTGAAGAAATCGCTATTGCGGTGGAGAACGTGAGTAAGATATATAAGCTGTACGACAGACCGCGCGACAGAATGCTTGAAGCATTAGGATTGTCAAAACAGAAAAAGTATCATGAAAAATATGCTCTTTCAGATGTGAGCTTTCATGTGAAAAAAGGCGAATGTGTTGGAATTATTGGAACAAATGGTTCTGGAAAATCAACCCTTTTAAGTTATATTTTTGCAGACAATCCACAAGGTTATTCACTTTCAATTTGGCTGTTCGACCGTAAGCGTGGCTCTGGAGAAAGTATTTGGGATATAAAAAAGCGCATTGGTTACACCTCGTCTGAAATGCACCTTTATTATCGTGAAAATGTACCTTGTTTAAAGGTAGTGCAGTCTGGTTTCTTTGATAGTGTAGGTCTGTATAGAAAATGCAGCGAAGAGCAAACCGAGCGTGCATTGCAACTTATGCAAGAATTAGGAATAGAACATTTGGCTGATAAACCATTCTTGCAAGTATCGGCAGGTGAACAACGTATGTTGCTTTTTGCGCGTGCTATTGTGAAAAATCCACAACTTCTTATCTTAGACGAACCATTTCATGGTATGGATGTGGCAAACAAAAAACGTTGCCTAAAGATGATTTCCGCCTTCGCCGCTCAGCCCGACAAAAGTCTAATCTTTGTAACCCATTACCGAGCAGAAATTCCCGAAAGTGTTAATCATATATACGAACTAAAATAATATGAGTTGAATAAATACAACAAGAGGCTGACTTTTTTAAGTCAGCCTCTGTTGTATTTAGCGTTTAGATAAACTCTTATTTTTTATCTTTTACTGCTATCCAAAGGATACCTGAGATAAGAAGACAGATAGCACAGATAGCGAAGATGATAGATTTGTCATCTGCGTTGTTAACAACTTCACCCATTTTGAATGAAGCTACAAGTTGTGGAAGTACTACAGATAGGTTGAAGATACCCATGTATAGACCCATTTTGCTTTGGTCAACGCGTTCACTCATGATAGCGAATGGAAGAGATACTAGAGATGCCCAACCAATACCTACGATACACAATGAAGCGAAGAATACGATGATGTTTGTACCAAAGAAATAGATAAGACCATAACCTAGAGCCATAAGTAGGATAGAACCAGTGTGAGTTTTAGCCATACCTGTTTTTTGAGCAATTACGTTAAGTACAAGTACTGGAAGTACTGCACCAATTAAGTCACGTACAAGGAATGCCCATGAGTTGATGTCTGCAAATTCAGATTCTGGTAGGCCAGCGATTTTGGTTGATACATAGAAGAACATGTAGATGTTCATTGTTTGTACACCCCACCATGTGAATGAGTGTGCAAGAAGGATTTTTTGGAATTGATTGTTGTCTTCTGTGCTGTGAGTAAGGTTTAGAAGTACTGCTGCGATAGCTAAAAGTTCGATAACCACACAAGCAGTTTCTACGTAGTCTAGACCAAAGATGTCGCCACCAACTTGTACGCCCATCAATTTGCCACAAATCACATAGATACCATAGATAAGGAAACCAGAAAGTGGAAGAATGGTTTCAATCATGTCTTTAACAGAAGTTTTTTCTTGCTTAACAGCGCCTTCTTCTTCAGATGCTAGTTCGCGAGGTTCTTCGATAAAGAAGATAGGAAGTACAGTAAATAGTACTGCAAGAACAGCACCTACATAGATAAGGAATTCATTTCCCCAAAGTACAGCGATAAGGTAAGCAAGCACACCGAATGTACCAGAAACGGTTTGCATCCATGTGAAACCTGTACTACGTTGTTCTTTGCTTGTACAGTCTGCTACTAGAGAACGAGTAGGGTTGAAACTTACGTTGATAGCAAGGTCTAGAGTAAGAGCTACTGCTACAGCGATAGCAAGAAGACCTTCTTCACCGCCCATACCGAAGACTTTTTGTACGATTTCAAGGTTTGGAAGGGCAAGCAACATTAAACCTGTAAGGATACCACCAAGGATAACCCAAGGACGACGGCGTCCACCCATAAACCATAATTTGTCTGATACTGCACCTACGATAGGTTGAGCAATGATACCAGCGATAGGACCAGCTGCCCATACAATACCAATCTCGTGAATGTCAAGACCATACTTGGTTGACAAAATCCAGCTTAACGCAGAAATTTGAACTGAAAGTCCAAAACCCATAGCTGTTGCTGGAAGCGAAAGAAGAGCATAGAACCATGTCTTCATCTTTTTTTGTGCTTCTAACATAGTATTTATTTTAAATTAGTGAATAATTGTTTCTAATCTACAAAGATAATAAAAATTATTTAATTACTCGCTACGTTTTGTATCTCGTCGTTTATTTCCTCGATATAGTTTAACACTTCTTCTTTCCCTTTGCCTGTTTCCGATGAGGTTACGAATATAGGAGGAAGTTCTTCCCAAGTTTCCAATAGAGTGTTTTTATAATTTTCTACCTGAATTTTAAGGGCGTTTTTAGAAAGTTTATCCGCTTTTGTAAAAATAAGAGCAAAAGGCACTCCGTTTTCACCCAAGTAATCGATAAATTCTAAGTCTATTTTTTGCGCCTTGTGGCGGCAGTCAATCAACACAAAAAGACATGTAAGTTGCTCACGACGATTTACATAACCATAAATCATATCCTCTAGACGCTCACGAGTTTTCTTCCCTGCAAGAGCAAAACCATAACCCGGAAGGTCCACCAAGTGCCACGAATCGTTTATATTGAAGTAGTTGATAAGCAGAGTTTTACCAGGTTTAGAACTAGTCATAGCAAGCCCCTTTACACCTGTGATACAGTTTATTAAAGAAGATTTGCCCACGTTTGAACGCCCAATAAATGCGTATTCTGGCACTTTACTGTCTGGGCATTTCGCCACCGAAGGACTACTAATAAGAAATTTGGCACTCTGAATTATCATTTTCGTCTAATAAGCATTAATCCTACAAAGGTAATAAATCCATTTAATAATAACAATTCGTATCCTAAAGAATTGCCAGATAACACCTGTATTATAACGCAAATAATAGGCGAAATAGTGCATATTAATGGAGAAAATTTGTCGTTAATTTCAACTTTTGTAAACATCGATAGGGTAAAAAGACCTAGAAGTGGACCGTATGTGTAGGATGCCAATTGGAAAAGCAGGTCTATCATATTGTCGTTTTCCACAAAGTAAAATACCATTAGCATTAGGCAGAAAAATACTCCCACTGCAATATGCGTTAGTTTTCTGAATTTTTCATATTTGCCCTTGTTCTCCTTTGTCTTAGATGGGCAAAAAGTAGTAGAAATAGTTGTGGTGAGCGAAACAAAAGTGGAGTCGGCACTAGAAAGCGACGCCGAAATAATACCTATTATAAAAATGTATGTTGCCACCTCTGGTAGTAGTCCTATTCTTACAGCCTCTGGCAAAAGCATATCGTTTTCTGCAGGAATAGTTATGCCATTTTCTATAAAAATGCCACCCACATATAGTCCCAATAGTAAGAATGCAAAATTGATAGGCAAGAACATAAAACCGTAGCTATACATGTTCTTTTGTGCTTCCTGTAAGGTGCGACAGGTAAGATTTTTTTGCATCATATCTTGGTCGAGGCCTGTCATACACACCGTAATAAGCATACCACTAAGCACATATTTCACAAAATTGTTTTTGGCTACCCAGTCTGTAACAATAAAAGATTGTTGGCTTAAAGTCTCACCGAGTGAAAAACTTTCTCCCAATTGATTGTAAGACAATAAGAGCAAAATAATTAGTGCTCCAAGCAAAAAAATAGTTTGGATTACATCCGTTTTAACCAAAGTATGAATGCCACCCACAGATGTGTAGAGGTAGATAAATGCAACCATTAAAATAGCAACCAAAGGGAAAGGAATACCAAGCGGAGCAAAAATAAAGCTATGAATAAGAAACGCACTTACGTAGAGTCTGGCAGCAGAACCAAGTCCTCGGCTCAGTATAAAAAACATTGATGCCGTGCGATAACTATGTTTGCCGTGGCGCAGGCTAAGGTATTCGTAAATATTGGTTAGGTTTAGTTTGTAGTATAAAGGCAGAAGCACTTTTGCCACAATAATATACCCAAGCGAAAACCCAAGCACCAATTGCATATAGGTGAAACCACTACTCGGAGCCATCCCCGGCACAGAAATAAACGATATTCCCGAAAGCGAAGCCCCTAGCATACCAAATGCCACCATTGCCCACGACGAATTTCTCTCAGCAGTGAAAAACACATCATTCCCGCTCTGCCTTTTATAAAAAGCCACAGCCAAAATAAGCAGTATATATGCAATGAGTATGAATATCATAAGAGAGAAGATGTCATATAAAGACGTGCAAAGATAATGCATACCTCTCACAATGCAAATAAAATCTTCTTAAAATTAGTTAGGTATCTTTTTTCTACAACATTTATTTTAATAATTCATCTAGTAATATATTTTGTAATTTTTCCTTAGGAAATAAGTATTTATATTCTGCCACAGAAATAGGTTTGTTAACATCTTGGAGAGCAAGTTCTACCTCTAGATGTTCTTTGCTGGCACATAATATAATTCCAATTGAAGGGTTCTCACTAGGTAGCTTTTCCAATTTATCTAGAAGTGATAAATAAAAGTTCATTTTTCCTACATACTCAGGTTTAAATTCACCTATTTTTAGTTCTATAGCAACCATAGACTGTAGTTGACGGTTGTAAAACAATAAATCAACCCTATACTCTTTATTGTTGTAAGTTAAGGTGTATTGATTTCCTATAAAACTAAAACCTCTACCTAGTTCCATTATAAAAGATGTGATTTTATTAACAAGTCGTTTCTCTAAATCGAGTTCTTTAAGAGGTTCTGTTGCATCAATAAAACCAATATTATAAGTACTACGAAATACCTCATTTGCGTATTCTGCTTGTGTAGGAGATAATGTTTCTGAAAAGTTATTAGATTTATCAATGTGCTCAACAGAAAGATGGAATTCTGCTTTTATGGCATTAAGAAGCATTTCTCTTGACCATCCTTTGGAACAAACTTCATTTGAGTAAAAAATTATATTCTCTGCAGAAAGATTATTGTTCATTAGTACAAGATTATGACCCCATGGCAAAACTGCAACAGCCTGTTGCAGTTTTGTATCTCCTTGATAATAAAGCAGATAAAATTGTTTCATGTTCCACAAATTTCTTGGAGAAACACCCATGTTAGGATATTTTTTCTTTAGATCAGCAGATAATCTTTCTACTATTCCATCACCATGTTTGCTGTCTATTTTTAACTCAGTAAGTAGTTTACCTATCTCCCAATAAGTAGATGTTCGTGTGGAATTAATCTGTTTGGCAACTTTTACTCGTGAACGTTCAATTATTTCAACTGTTTGATGAAATAACTTTTTGTAGTCGTTTTCGTTAATAACGATACCATCTGGTAGATTTACGGAAACTTCGTTTCCAACGATTTGATTATCTTTTTTCATATTAGTGAAAAATTAAAATTAATAACATTTATATTAGGATGTGTGGTCCTTGTGCTTGTAGATGGACCATAAATTACTTTTTGTTTAATCCGCTGATTAGAACAAAAAATAAATGTCGTCTAGTAATAGCAGGGCGCTATGTACTAGACGTATTTTAATTTTTCAGCTTTATGCAAAGGTAGTAAATTTTATCTGTGTAGACAAAAATATTCTTCTAAATCGTTTGAAAATATTAATAAATGTTATACTTTTGTGAAGAGTCCATGCCGTGCTATGGGAGAATAGTAAATGGGTGGGCTTAATATTACATATAGGCGTCTTAGACGTTTTGTAGTGGTCTACTGGAATCTCGCAAATTCTAAAAACAAACTACTTACAAAGCAACAATAAAGATGTCCTACGGGTATGTGTATATGGGTGTGGTGTATCTACACCTCTACATACGGCGTGGGCTTCGTGTTGCTAGTTCTTAGTTTGTGGGCAATGCGAGAGCCTCAGTAGCGGAACTGCAACAATGGAGTCCCGCTTTTTTTGTGCGGGAACTGAATGTTAGTAACTTGATAATTTTAGAATCAACTAGATATGAAGTTCCGATTTTTACTTTGTTTTTTTATTTGTGCATTTACAACTTTTGCACAAACACGAGATGTTAATGTTTTGATATCTCTAGCTTATGGTGGGGCTGAGACAACCTATCAGATTAAAGATGTTCAACGCGCAAATGTAATTGTTCAGTCTGCGAATGAAGCAAGTATGACTGTTTTAAGAAAAGATGGTGGTACTTTACCAAATATTAGAACACTTATATTCGTAGCTAAAGAAGATGCTAATATTCAGTTTATTAACTATGACGGCACTGTTCTCCAAAGTTCTAATGTTGCCTTTGGCGAAATCCCTCAATACACTGGTCTAACTCCAGTAAAACCTGCAACTGCAGAATATACTTATACTTTCTCTGGATGGAATCCAACAATAGAAGCTGTAACAGGAGACAAAACTTACACAGCGACATTCAATGCAGTTAAGAAACAATATGAAATTATCTTCAAAAATGCTGATGGTACAGAACTTCAACGCAGTAATGTAGCTTATGGTGAAACACCTATATATAATGGTGCAACACCAACTAAACCAGCAACCGCAGAGTTTACTTACACCTTTGCAAGTTGGACTCCTGCTATTACACCAGTAACAGGTGCGCAAACTTATACTGCAACATTTAATGCAGTTAAGAAACAATATGAAATCATCTTCCAAAACGAAGATGGTACAGAACTTCAACGCAGCAATGTAACTTACGGTGAAACACCTATATATAATGGTGCAACACCAACCAAACCTGCAACCGCAGAATTTACATACACCTTTGCCGGTTGGACACCAACTATCATACCAGTTACAGGTTCACAAACCTATACAGCAACATTCAATGTAGTTAAGAACCAATATGAAATCATCTTCCAAAACGAAGATGGTACAGAACTTCAACGCAGTAATGTTGCTTATGGAGAAACTCCTGTTTACTCAGGCGCAACACCAACCAAACCATCAACTGCAGAGTTTACATACACCTTTGCAGGTTGGTCACCAACTATCTCACCAGTAACAGGTTCTCAAACTTATACAGCAACATTCAATGCAGTTAAGAAACAATATGAAATCATCTTCCAAAATGAAGATGGTACAGAACTTCAACGCAGCAATGTAACTTACGGTGAAACTCCTAAATACAATGGTGCAACACCAACCAAACCAGCAACCGCAGAGTTTACATACACCTTTGCAGGTTGGACACCAACTATCACACCAGTAATAGGCGCACAAACTTACACTGCAACATATAGCAGCGTTAAGAAAAAATATACCCTTACAGCAAAACCACAAGAAAATATTATGGGTGTAGTAACAGGTAGTGGTACTTACGATTACGGAACACAAGTGGTAGTAATAGCAACCCCAAAATTCGGATATGACTTTGATAAGTGGGATAATGGTTTGACCGAAAAAGAAATAGTTATAGAACTAGTAAGTGACTCAACTATAATAGCACTGTTTACAGAAAACTATTGCGAACAACACGCTACACCAGAAATTCCATCTATGGAAGTACAACCAATTGCAGTATGGGGAAGCAAACTAAACTTAACCGAGTCTGATAATGCAATAAAAGAAGCAATATCTCAACAAGAAGGAAAAATAGCAGAAATAAAAGAATCTTGGTGGGAAGTAAACTTTAACGGAGAATGGGAAACCTACAATGGACAAATAGTTCCAAAACAAGAAACTATTCAAGTTCGCTTTGCTCTGACAACAATTTGTGATAAAACAGCAAAAGGCGAACCTGAAACACTGATTGTTCAATGTCCAAGTCCAGAAAATACCGATGCATGTAAAAATGCACCATCTGTAAACAAGTACGATTGGTTATTAATGCTAAATGTAAATGAAATTAAAGCACAAGGCTATGTATTTGAAGAAAAAGACGTTACATGGTATAGAATAACAGATAATGGTGACCCACAAGTAGTAGGCAATGGATACTCTTATACTATAGACCGTTCACTTCTTGGAACAGGAGACTATTATGCTCGCATTGAATTACCAACACAAACAAATGATGTGGCATGTAAATGTATATATGGCACACAAACATATAGTTTCGATGGTGATGTAATGCCTACACCTATGTTGATGCCATCTATAGTAGGTCCACGTGAAAGGGTTGAAGTCTTGAATTTGCCAATGGAAAACGCTGAGATTAAGGTTTATGATAAAGTAGGTAAAATCTACTATTCAATAGAATCAAACGGAAGAAGTAAGGTTGATTTCTTATCTCAAGACTTGCCTGGACAATACTTAGTAGAGGTGAAAACTCCAGCTACTAAGGTTACTTTAAAATACGTAGTTAGATAATGCATAAAACGATAAAGTCATGAAAAAAATAATAATATGCTTTGCGATTTTACTTTGTACAGTCACTGCCACTGCAGTAAACTTAGGAGACAAAGTAGTATTAAGTTCAGAGGCAAAACGTTTTGAAACAGGAGAACGAATCAAAAAAGATTGTCTTGGAAAGGAATATACTGTTTTGCAAGTGGGAACCAAGGAGTTCCCTACAGGCGTGCTACTCAAAGAGATTTACTCTTGGGTAAAATATACTGATGTGGGTATGTCTGACGAAGAATTTGAGGAAACAAAAAAGCGTTTTGCCTCAGACAATATGCAACTTAAGTACAAGGAAACCATTGTAAAAACAGATACAGTTTTTCAAATAGTTAAAGATACCCTTTTACAAACAGTTTCAGACACAATAGTAAAATTAGTAACAGAAAGAGTCGTAGTATATGATACTATTTATACAGAAAAACTATTGGTAAAAACAGATACCATCAATTTAGGCAATACAGAAGCCTTTAATCGCTTTTCTATTGGTGCTCGTGGTGGTGCGGCTGCTTATATAGCAGAAACAAGTCTTTGTAAATGGAACATTGGTTATCAAGCAGCTCTTGACCTTCAATATGCACACTATTTTAAACGTAAAACAGAAAATAATCCTTATTGTGGTGTATTAACAGGAGTCTCAGTTTCTTATGTTTCATCTTCAGTAAGTGGAAGTGTAAATGATGCGTATAGCGTAATGGATGCAGAAGGCGACCAAATAGATTATACCATTACAGCAGAACAAGTAAAATCATCTATGAGTGAATTGCAAGTGCAAGTGCCACTTATGTTTAGTTTGCTATACAAAGGGTTGTACTTTAACATAGGACCACGCTTTGTGGTGCCAGTTTACACTCAAGGTCATCAAACACTTGAAAATGCACACATTACAGCATACTATGCTCCATATGGAGTAACACTTACCGATGCAGTTATAACAGGCAAACTGTCTGATGAACAATTAGATGCGCAAGTCTCTTGGGGTAGTCCAGTATTTCAAATAAATGCTTCTGCAGAGATAGGATATGAGTTTGCGCTTAAAAATGGCGATAGCTTTGGTATAGGTGTGTATGCAGACTATGGCATTTATAACCTATACAAAAACAATGCTTCTGCACAAAGCATGATTAGCATTTCTCAAGTAGGTGCAGAACCACTTTATCCTGCTCCTACAGTAGAAGTATTACCTATGGTATCTACCTACGTAAGCAAACTAGGCTACTTTGATGCTGGTATAAAATTGGTGTACCATTTTAATGTGAAGTAATCTAACTAAGTATAATAATCATAAAATAAAAAATAATATGAAAAAGCATTTTTTACTTTTAATTGCCTTATTTGCGGCATCAATGTTTGTAATGGCAGAAATGACAATTTATGTGTATAAAAAAGATGGTACAAAGGTGCCGTATTCAGCAGCAACAGTTGATAGTGTTGGCTTTGTGGATATAAACCACGAATATGTTGATTTAGGTCTATCTGTTATGTGGGCAACTTGTAATGTTGGAGCTAATTCTCCAGAGGAATATGGTGATTATTTTGCATGGGGTGAGATGCAATCTAAAGATGTGTATGATTGGGATAGTTATAAATGGTATAATGAGTGCACTTCTAAAATAACGAAGTATGGTGAAGTAGATAATAAGACCATATTAGATACTTCTGATGATATAGCATATGTATTTAGGGGCGAAAATGTTCGTATGCCAACAAAAAGTGAATGTGAAGAATTACTTGAAAATTGTGTTTGGAAATTTGAATCACGTAATAATATTAATGGATATACGGTAACTAGTAATATAAATGGTAAAAGTATTTTTTTGCCACTTTCAGGTTACTATTATAATAATAAGTTAAATGCAGTTGGACAGTCTGGATTTTTTTGGTCTAGTTCGTTATATGTGAATGAGGAATTGGCTTATCACCTTGATTGTAAATATGATGATGTAATAATTGATGCTTATAATAGATGTATAGGCTTTAATATTCGTCCTGTATTAACAAATAAGAAATATATTGTTTCATTTGATGCAAATGGTGCTGAAGGAATTATGGAAGATATTGTTGTCCCATTTCAAGAAACAATAATATTACCAAAGAGAACTTTCACATATTCTCATGCTATATTTAAAGGCTGGAATACAAAATCAGATGGAACTGGTGAGTCATATTCTGACGAAGGAGAATATTTTCCAATATCTACTGATATTACATTGTATGCACAGTGGGAATTAGATGTTGTAACTGGTTCTGAAAATAATTATAAATATGTAGATATGGGACTATCTGTTAAATGGGCTACATGTAATATTGGAGCATATACTCCTGATGAGAATGGTTCATATTATGCTTATGGAGAGATTTCAACCAAGAAAGAATATACAAGTGATAATCACGTCTATTCTGGAGGAAGCAATTCTTTAACGAAATCTAATGATGCTGCGAGTGTAAACTGGGGTGGAAATTGGCGTATGCCGACATTGGCAGAAATAGAAGAATTGCTTGATACTTCTAATTGTCGATGGGAATGGATAACAAGGAATGGTCAAAATGGTTATAAAGTAACAAGCATGATAAATGGTAATAGTATATTCTTGCCTGCAGCAGGGTATAAAAGTAGTGGATCGTTATGGGATGGAATAGAGGGTCACTATAGTTCAAGTTCGTATAGCTGTTGTCTGTCTTTTCATAGTAAAAGTCATTATAGTAGTAATTTTAGGGGAACAGGTTGGAGTGGATACTCTATCCGTCCTGTTTTACCATAATACAAATAAAGGAGATAATTAATATGAATATAAAATTATTATCAGGTCGAGAGGCTAATAAATATTTTTCTTCTGATGCTGAATATTTATATCATTATACATCAATAGAAGCCTTAATAAATGGTATTGTTGTTAAAAATCCTAATGTAGGAGAGGAAATTTGCCTTCGTGCAACTCATAATAGATATATGAATGACCCTACTGAGTTTGAGAAAGGAATTACGTTATTAAATAATCTATTATCGATTTCAAATCAGTTATATGGTATTGATGTTAATGAAGCAGAAAATGCATTAAATTCATATAAGAGTGACTTTTACTTTGTATGTTTTTCTGAAGAATCTGATAATTTACCGATGTGGAATATGTATGGATCTAATGGGCATGGTGTAGCTTTAAAATTTGAAAAGTTTCAACAGGAACAATCAAATGATTGGATTATTAAGTGTGACTATTTGATTAATAATGTTAAGTCACGTTTTGAAGAACTTAATAAAATAAGCCTAGATGTAGCTTTGACTTATCTAGTTTTAATGCCATTTATTTTAAAGAATCCTGCATATTCATATGAAAATGAGACTAGAGTTGTAGGTAGTTTTAAAGACGTAGAAACTCATTATCGTTATCGTGATGGAATGGCTATACCTTATAAAAATGTTTTTATAGAGAAAAGTCTTTTAAAAAGTATAGTCATAGGTCCTGCACTAAATCAAGAAGAAGTTGCAAATTCGTTAAGGAAATTTTTAGATGACAATAATCTAAAACACGTAGAGATAGAGTTTTCTGAAATTCCTTATCGTTCGTAATAGTTAGTTAAATACTTATGGAACAAGCAATATTATTTGGGAATGGTTTTAATCGGATAACTAACAAGAAATGTAGTTGGGATGCCATCTTGGCATCAAAAGTTGATAAGGATTTAAGAGATATCTCCTATACGTTACAATATGAATCAGCTTATTTAAAAGAATATCAAGATAATTCTAAAAGTAATGATGAAACTTTATTTAAGGAAGATATTGTAAAAGGGATTAAGTCAGATTTTACAAATAATATCTATGACTTATTAGCTGACTCTCCTGTTAAATATTTTATTACAACCAATTATAATACAACTTTAGATAATGTATTGGTAAAACGTGGATTTATCCCTGATAAAAATGATAAAAGTATAGAAAAGATATATAGCATAAGACGAAAACATAAGTTTGATAAAGAAAGAGAAATAAAAGCTTTTAATATTGAAAAATATTATTGCTGCTGCAAGCATACTAATAGCAGAATATGGGAATAGGATTGTTCGTGTGTGCTACAATTATCAGAGCCCACGGCGGAAATATAAGTGCAAGAAACAACAAGGATAAGGGTGCAACATTTAGTTTCAGC
>CALDPN010000075.1 GCA_937911235.1 uncultured Bacteroidales bacterium | reverse complement strand
CTCTTGTTTTATCAATTTCTTCACCCAATGCTTCAAAAAATCTATAGATTACACTTGTTGCAGATTTTGCGGTTGTATCAGTTTCTGTTTGTATTGCATTTTTTATACTGCAAAACAAATTATTTTCCGCCAACCTAATTTGAGTATTTATTTATTTAATGTATGATATTATTTGCCAGTGGGCATGAAGACAAACCAAACGGCAAGAATTAGGCAACCGAATGCAGCAAGGTGATTCCATTGTAGTTTTTCGCCTTGAAACATAAATAATGCAATGACTGTGAATACAGTAAGCGTTATTACCTCTTGTAATACTTTAAGCTGCATTAGTGTGAATGGTCCGCCATTTTCTACATATCCAATACGATTTGCAGGAACTTGAAAAGCATATTCAAATAGCGCAACTCCCCATGAGAAGAGTATTACTGCGTATAACGGCCAATTTTTGGCGAGCCCTGTTGACTGAAGTTTTAGATGTCCGTACCATGCAAAGGTCATGAATACGTTGGAAATAACAAGTAATAGGATTGTGAGTAATTGAGCTTTCATTTATTAAATTATTTGTTTAAAATTCCTTTAGCAACTGCTTTACGCAGAGTATATTTGGCATCATCAATGCAATAGTCCCAATACATTGCACCTTTCAGTCCATTGTCGTGTATGAAGCGACATTTTTCTGCGATTGACTCTGCATCTTCGTATGTGCAGACAAGTTTGCCCTCAGCGTTGATTAGATATGGTACTTTTGCTACGTCATCTCGCATTTGTGTATATCCTGTGAGATTAATGATGTCTTTATAGTCAATAAAATCTGTGATATTTCCTATTCCATGACCATAGAATGGCATTCCAAGTACGATTTTATCGGCTGGTAAGCCTGCTTCCATGTGTAATGCAACAGACTCTTGACATGTGACACTATTGGTCATATCTGACTTATAAAGTGGCGCATGGTGGTATGGAGGACGAGCAACATCATATACCATTAGATTTACAAAGTCTATGATTGGTTCAATTGCTTTAAAATCAATGTATTTCGCACTTGCTATTGAAGCTAAAGTTAAAAGTTTGTCCTCTCCTATTGCATTGCGAATATCGTTCATTAGCAGAGTGTAATTATCGGTGTCATCAGGAGATGATGATATACCCGCTGCGCTTGATGTCGGGTATTCCCAATCTATATCAATACCATCAAAATCATTTTCTTTTCCATATACACCCCATGCATAATCAGCTTCTATGAAATTTTTATATTCTTGAGGAAGTGTATGATTAAAAGTTTTTTCAAAATTCTTATAGTTAGGAGTTAGGAGTGAGGAGTTAGGAGTTATTCCTACCCTCAACTCTACTATAAAACTACATTTGATAGTCTTTTATTTTGTAAATTTAGAAATTATATCATTAATTAACACTTTTTCTTGGTTTCCTGTGGTCATGTCTTTAAGCATAATCACATTTTCTGCCATTTCGCTCTCTCCTACTATTGCCACGAAAGGAATGTTGCGGTCGTTGGCATATTGCATTTGTTTTTTAAACTTCACAGCGTCTGGGTAAATCTCTGTAGAAATGCCAGCAGCACGAAGTTGTGCAAGTAGTGGAATGCAATATTCCATTTCCTTTTCGCCAAAGTTTAGGAAAATCACTTGAGTTTGGTTTACGGTAGTTTTTGGATATAAATCTAGTTGATTTAGCACGTCGTAGATGCGGTCTGCACCAAATGAAATACCCACACCAGAAAGTCCATCTACGCCAAACACGCCTGTAAGGTTGTCGTATCTACCACCACCGGTGATGCTACCAATTTGCACGTCAAGTGCTTTCACCTCTATAATTGTGCCAGTGTAGTAGTTTAGACCACGAGCAAGTGTAAGGTCTAGTTCTAGTTCAGCAGTGAAGTCTAGGTTTGCGGTGTAACCAAACAGTGTTTCTAATTCGGCAACGCCTTTAAGACCAATTTCTGAGTTGGCAAGCACTTCTTTCAGCCTAGCAAGTTTCTCATTGTTGTTGCCAGAAAGCGCCAAAATAGGTTGAAGTTTGTTTACATTTTCCTCTGTTAGGCCTTTGGCAATAAGCTCTGCGTTCACTTTTTCAAGACCAATTTTATCTAGTTTGTCGATAGCAACAGTAATATCAACGATTTTTTCAGGAGCACCCACCACTTCTGCAATACCAGCAAGCACTTTGCGGTTGTTTAGCTTGATGCAAACTCTAATGCCAAAGCGTTTGAACACTTCGTTGGCAATTTGAAGAAGTTCAAGTTCGTTTAGCAGAGAATCGCTACCTACAATGTCGGCATCGCATTGGTAAAACTCTCTATAACGACCTTTTTGAGGACGGTCTGCACGCCAAACTGGTTGAATTTGGTATCTGCGGAATGGGAACTTGATTTGTTCTCTATATTGTACCACAAAACGAGCAAAAGGCACTGTAAGGTCGTAACGAAGTCCTTTTTCAGAAAGACGTGACACTGCTTTATTGCTGTTTTTATTGGTGTAATCTTCTTCTGTAAGACCAGAAAGGAAGTCTCCTGAATTCAAAATTTTAAATAGTAATTTATCTCCTTCTTCACCATATTTACCCATTAGTGTAGAAAGATTTTCCATTGCTGGAGTTTCAATTTGTTGAAAACCATAAAGTGCAAACACATCTTTGATGGTATTGAAGATATAATTACGTTTACGCATTTCTTCTGGAAGAAAATCACGTGTTCCTTTTGGAATAGAAGGTTTTGCCATTATATTTATTGTTTAATTTTTAATGTGTAGGGACAATGCGTGCATTGTCCGAAATCTTTTAAATTTCAAACCGCAAATTTAGTATTTTTTTGTGTGTTATGAAAATCTTTAATACCTTTACGGAATATTTTTTGACAATTATTATGAATATACGCGAAATAGAATACAGCAGACACTTTTTGGTGCTAGCACATGGCGATTATTTTCCTAAAAATGCCTTTGCAGCAGGCAAAATTTTTGCACAAGGTTTTCAAAAAGGACTTACCCTACTCGTTTGGGAAAGTGAGATGAGCGCAGAGTTTAAAGCAGAGCTAGAAGAAGAGAAAAAATCTTTGGGCAACGTTCCTTTTATTTGCGAGAGCGTCGACGGTGGCTTTGAAGATGTGGTGGCAATGACAGAACGCACCGAAACACCTATGATTTTCATCGAATTTTCTAAAAAAAGAGGTTTCTACCGCCCAATGAACTTTTTCAAAGGCTTTAGAGAACTAAGAATACCTTTTATAATGCTGAAAGACACAATGCCAATGCCAAAGTTTGATAAAATTTTGGTGCCTGTGGCGTTCCTGCCAGAAGAAAAAGAAAAAGGCTCATATTCGTCTAATATGGCTCGTTTCTTGGGTAGTGAAATACAAATTTTGCAAGCCAAAGACTACGGCACACGTGCCCAAAAGAATGTGAATGCCGTTACAAAAGTGTACGACGGCTTTGAATTGAAATATTCAGTAGAAATGGGCAAAAAAGACAGCTTCAAAGTAGAAAAAGAAGCTGTAGAAATGGCTTCAGAAGGCAATTATGGCATGGTGCTTATCACAAACTCACGCGACTACGGCCTCGACGACATCATCTTCGGCCCAAAAGAAAAGCACCTATTCAACTCCACCACCACTCCCCTTATGTGCATCAACCCAAGAGGTGATTTATATGTGCTTTGTTGGTAGTCTTTTGTTTTTATGATATAATGTGTATTGTAACCACCATTACCGTAATGGCGGTTACGATAGTATATTTCGAGCAACCGCTTCATCATAGTTTCTTTGACGTATCAACCAGAAATGTGCAGGTATTTTTGTTATGTTTTCAAATGCTTCTGCCATATCATGTGTAATTGAACTTTCACCTTTAATTACGGCAATAATAGTCTTTTCTGGTTTAGAAGTTCGAATAGCAAACTCTTTAATGCTCATCTCTAATTCTTGTAGTTTATATGCAAGAGTTTGTCCTGGATGAGAAATAGTTTTAGGATTGTATTGAGTAAGATTTTCCATAATTTTACAATGCTTTTAAGGTGAATGCTTCGGTGTAGTCTATAGGGAAAGATGTTCCTACATAGTGAAGCCATGCATCTTCGGAGTGACTTAATTCTGATAGTTGATTTGCAGTAAGAGAACCAAATTTACTCACAATATCATTTAAAATATTAAGTTCCTCTGCCGAAAAAGTACTCATATCTGGTTGTATTGCTGAAACCAATTGTTCGCCAGAGTTGCCTGAAGGGAAAGAAATAATCTCACTCTCAATATCTTCCATACTTCCATATAGTACATTCCAATTAAAAGGCACAGGTCCATACTGAATAGCCTTGTACGCAAGCCCAGTCATGCCATATCCCAATGTCTTATAAGAATAGAAGTCTGTATAGAACAACAATTTGTTCATTTTAGTGCTAAACACCCCACCCAATTTATTGATGTAAAACAGAATAATATTCTTTACCTGGCTAATAGATACAGGAGCATAACCATTTATAATAGACCTTTTAGGCATCTTATATGCCGAACTAACACACGCAGTCTTTTTCATTGCTCCCTCTATCTTGTCATAGATTTTAGAAAGCTCTTGTTGAGTAAACTGACTCTCAGAATTTTGCACGTAAGTAATGAATACAGAAGGATTCATAATGCTTCTAAGAGTTTTCCCTATTGCCTCACTAGGCACTTCACCATTTTCATATAAACGATATTGATTTGCTCCAAGACCCAAAATCACAGACATTTTAGAAGCGGACAAACCATACATTTCTCTAATAGCCTTTATCTCATCAGGAAACGGAATACCATATTTACTGCGATACTGATTATAAACTTGATTCACATTAATAGTATCCAACTCTGTGGTGGTAAGCTTCTCACCACTATCCACACAAACATAAAACAGAGCAGTATATTCAAACTTCTCCTTACGATAAGTAAGTTCTCTCCTCTCGTGAGAAAACCTAAGTTCACCCCCTGTAAACGGACTAATCATTGTGTTCATGGTTGTATGTTTTTAAATGGATAACTCATTTTATGTTCTGCTTTATGAAATGATATGCAGATGGTTCTGCTATTAGGAACTCCTAATGATATTTTTATATAAACTTCATTCCCCTTTACATCTTTGCCAAACACCCACAAATCGCCCATTTTATTTAAGGTATCAACAATAGGTCCTGAAGAATAATCTTCTACTTTAATAGTTTTTATAATCTCTATCCTATCATTAGATGTTATTTCTAACTCTGTCAATGTTTGGGTATTTTTTCCCCTATCATCTCTAAAAAAAATATTATAAATCTTTAATTTTTCGTGAAATTGATTTAAGAATCTTTCTACTTCTGTATCATATAT
>CALDPN010000074.1 GCA_937911235.1 uncultured Bacteroidales bacterium | reverse complement strand
GTTCCACCTTTAAAATCCAGACCATAATTAAGTATTTCACCATTCTGCGTCTGATTCATTATCATGGCGCCCATTCCAACCAAGATTAAAATTCCTGCAAGTGCATAAGTTTTCTTAATGTTTTCAAGATTTTTAGATGCAGAGTCTTGTGGCTTTTCACTATTTATTCCTATGCCAATAATAACTTCGTCGAACATATTTAATGCTCGTGAAACAATGTCTGCATGTCCTTTTGTAAAAGGATTGAAGCTACCAGGAAATAGGGCTGTGCTTTTCATTTATTATTTTTTAATGAAATCTGCTCTGTTAATTTTTCCTCTCCAAGATTCAATCTTAGAGGTTTTGCTACAGTTAAATATGTAGATGTATTCGTTTAGCACACATGCTGCCATATTTTCTTTTGCAGTAAAACCATTTGCTGGACGTTGGTAAGATTTTAGTGGTTCCCAACTATAGCCATCGTTTTTACTATAGTGGCTTGTTGGAGTTTCGCCATTGCTATTTTTACCGCCTAATAGGTAGAAGTAGTTGTAATAATCTACTACACAAGCATTTTTTATTGGCTCGTAGATTAATGTATCTGCTTGGTTTATAGTATTTATCCAATAATTTCCATCTTGTGTGGCAAGTACGTTGTTTGTAAGTTTACCATTTAGTTCACCAGAGATAACATATAAGGTGTTGTCGTTGTTGATTTTTGCGCTGCCGGTGGCAGTAAGTTCTTCTAGCATATTGCAGTTTTCATTCATCCACTCAGCTCCGTTGTAGCTCATATAATAAGGAGCATCAAGTTTAAGAGTACAATAAAGTTTATTATTTAATACACCCCAAAGGTCTATAATTTCAGCTCCTTCTGGTAGGTTTATTTCATTAAAGCCTGCTGCAAAGTTTGTAATGTCTATGTAAAATAGAGATTTGCTGTCGTTGCTAGATGCAATGCATTTACCATTGTAAATGATTGATTTATTGAAATCTAAAGCAATTTCTGAGGTGCTACTTACAAGAGAGTAGTTTTCGTCTGCGTTTGAAGTGTATATCTTAGTTTCAGAGTTGTTGTTGCATAGGAATAGGTAGATTTTGCCTTCGTATGCAAAAGTATTTAAACTGCTGATATTGTTTTCGTTGATGTATGAACTTGTCCAAATAATAGAGTCTGGCTCAACAGTATGTTTGTTTATGGTTACAATATAACTTGCTTTGTTTTTCTTGTTGCCAGCTACAGTGCTTATTTTGATAGGGTTATTCATGTCTATTGTATCTACATAGTTCCATGATTTGTCGTTGATGGAAATAGATTTAAATGTTTCGTAAGCATCAACTACAGGTACCACTTTGCTAAAATCGCAGTTCATAGACACAGAGTCTTCGTTGTAGATAAGCCCTGCAATGGTATCTACAATAAATGTGACGTTTTCGATGCCAGATATTTTTGTATGCTCATTGAAATAAAATCTTTCTATATGAGGATTTGTGTTTTCTTTAATATTGTTGTTGTCAAGACAAGAAGAAAACGACATTAAAAATAGTAGTGGAATAAAAAATATTAACCTTTTCATACGTAAATTTATATAACGCAACAAAGATAACTTAAAAAAACAGAATAAAAAAAGAAGCTGACTAAAAAGTCAGCTTCTTATTATTTGAGTTTTGCTTGCTTATTATTCAGCAGATGCAACTTCAGCAGCTAAGAATTTAGCGAATTCTAAGTCTGTTAGAGCAGATTTAGCCATTTCTTCGTCAAGTTCTTTAACTTTAGCTAGATTTGCAGTTACACCAGCAGCTTCACCAGCGCGAGCAGCGCAGATAGCAGCGATGTAGTATGATTTAGCATTTTTGTTAGAGATGTTTTCGATGATAGAAGCAGCTCTATCTGTGTTACCGCTAAGTAGTTGTGCTAAAGCAGCATTGTTTGAAGTAGATAAACCGAAGTCGCTAACAGCTTGTGCGTAGTCACCTTTGGTGATGTTTAATACACCTTGAGCTTCGCCAAGTTGAGCGATACCAGCAGATTTACCTAGAAGTTCTTCAGCTTTTGCGTAGTCGTCGTTAATCATTGAGATTAGCGCGTTGTTGAAGTTGATTTCAGCTTGTTCTGTTTCTGTTGCAGCAGCAGCTTTGTCTAGGTTTGCTGTAGCGTTAGCGTAGTTGTCGCCAGCTAGTTCTTGAGCACCTAAGTTGTTAACTGTTCTCCAGTCTGCAGCGTAGATTTCAGCAGCAGATGCGATGAATGCAGCTGCATCTTCTTCTGTTTCTGCGATAGTAGCAGCAAACATAAGTTCTTCTACGTTAAGTGTGTCTGGGTTAGATTTAGCAAATGCGATGATTTCTTCGTCGGTTTTACCAGTAACTTTAACAGTTAAAGTTAGGTGAGAACGACGTAGTTTTGGAAGAATATCGTTTGCTAGTTCTTTGTAAGCAGCAGAAAGGTTTTTGATTTCAGCTTCGCGTTGAGCTGGATCTTGGTATTGGCTAAGAACGCGTAAGATAAGTTCTTTATCTTGGATTTCAGAAGCGTTAACTAATGCTTGGAAACCTTCCCAGTCTTGAGCGATATATTTAGCGTCGATAGCAGCTTGGTTTCTGTTTTTCATGTATCTAACAGTGTTTTTTTCACGAGCAGCAGCTAGTTTGTCGTTTAATTTAACACCACCGTCAGGAGAAGCAGCAGAAACTAATGTTAAGCTTTCTACGTTGCGTAGGCTGTCTTTAAGAGTTGCTTTAGCTACAGCGTTAAGGTTTTTAACAGCGTCGTTAGCTTTAACGTTAGATTGTTGGATTTGGAACATGATGTCAGCTTCTGTAACTTCAAATGTTTCGCGTTGGAAATTGTCTTTTGCAAATGCTGGAGCAATTTCAGAAGCGTCAACTAGAGTTTCAGTAGCGATACAACCTAATGCGATTTCGATTTCTGGGATTTGAACTTCTTTGTCTTTTAATGTAGCTTTAAAGCGTAAAGCAAGTTTAGAGTTACGCATTGCAGGAACATAGTCGAAAGAGAAGTTTTGAGATACTGTACCACCAGCTTTGTATTGTACAGTTTCGTTGTTTCCTTCTACTTTAGTACCTTGGTAAGTTTTAGACTCAGAAAGAGCTTCACCACCTTCGTATTTAAGTACTGGAGTAACTTCTACAACACCTTTTTCTGCGAAGTATTTTTCTGGGAATGTAGCGGTAATTGTACCTTCTACTTTACCACCTTTTACTTCTAGTGGGTTTGGATTAACTGTGAAATACTCTGGTTTTAGTTCACCTAGGTTTTGGCAAGATGCAAAAGCTAGGGCAACAAGCATACCAATGCTTAAACGAAATAAATTTTTCATTGTTATTAAAAGTTAGTTAATAATATTCTATATGTAAATTAACGTACAAAGATAACTATAATGAACAAAAGAAAAAAACTGAAATAGTATTTTTTGAAAAAATGGTTTTTGTATGCTTGTATTTTTAATTATTTTTAACATTTTAAAACTAGAAGACAAAAATTTAATATAGAACTTTGCCACGTGTACGGTAAACTAGTTAGCAGCATAACTTTTTCACGTCTAGCAAACTATTTGTCTGCTAGAGTGGGGTATTGGTATTCAAATATAACAGGTAATGTTTGTTTGAATGCAAAACCTATATCTGCATCTATAGAACCTGCAAACTACTGCAATCTTTTTTGCCCACATTGTCCTACGGGACGTAAACTTATAGAGAAAACAGATAAACGTTTGACTGTAAACGACTTCAAGGGGTATTTAGATAAATTATTGCCTGAGTTGATGTATTTAAACTTGTATTTTCAAGGTGAACCATTTTTAAATAAAAACTTACCTGAGATGATACGTTATGCCTCTAGTTGTGGTGTGTTTACTTGTGTTTCAACAAATGGTAATGCGCTTACAGAAGATGTGGTTAAAAGGCTGTCAGACACAGGATTAGGTAGGCTAATTATTTGTTTAGACGGAGCCACTGCAGAGTCGTATTCTATGTATAGAGTGGGAGGCAATTTTCTAAAAGTGCTAGATGGTATATCGCTTTGTGTAAAATATGGTTTGCCAGTCGAGGTGCAATGTTTACTATTGAGTACGACAGAAAAGGAAATAGATAAAATAAAATCTTTATGTAAAAAGCTGGGTGTAAATAGGTTGGTGTTTAAAAAAGCTCAGTTTTATGATGATTTTTTAGTGCCAGAAAATCCTAAAAACCTACGATATAAAAGAGATAAATTTGGCAAACTTGTGCCAAAAGCAAAGCTTAAAAATAGGTGTTGGAGGCTGTTTTCTACTATTGTGATAGATGTGGACGGCAATGTGCCTGCATGTTGTTTTGATAAGTCTGCAAAATATAGTTTTGGTAACCTTAAAAACTCCGATTTAAAGCAGGTTTGGCTTGGCGAAAAAGCAAATAGGTTTAGAAAAGCAATACTTAAAAGCCGCAAGTCTATTGATATTTGCAACAACTGCATATAAGAAAAAAATCCAGTTCATATTGTGAACTGGATTTTTCTTTTTTTATTCTCTAAATTATTATTTTACTAATTCAGTAGGAAGTGGTTCTTCTAGAATAAGTCTTAAACCTCTGATATATTTTTTATCAGTATTTTTGTTTTTGTTTCTAGCTTTTACACTTAAAAGTTCTGCATCGCTATTGTTGAAGCTGCCACCACGTGTTACATAGTAAGCACCTGAGGTAGAACCAGTTGGGTCTAATGCTTCTGCTGCTTTGTATGCACCATATCTGTCTGCAACCCATTCTTCTACGTTGCCAGTCATATCGTAGATACCTAGTTCGTTTGCTTTAAGTTTGCCTACTTCGTTTAGGTAGCTGTCTGAGTTTGATGCATTCCATGCTACTTCAGAAAGTTCGTTGCTACCACTAAATGTATAACCAGTAGAGTTGATGCCGCCCATAGCAGCCCATTCCCATTGTGCTTCTGTTGGGATAGCAAATTTTCTGCCAGTCATTAGGTTAAGTGCTTCAACAAATAGTTTAGCTTCATCTAATGTGATATTGTTTACTGGGCAGTTGTCTGGATTTGTACCTTCTTTAATAAGACCTTCGTTGTCTGAAGGGTTGGTTAACATTACAGATTTCCATTGAGCTTGAGTAACTTCAGTGGTACACATATAATATGATTTGCTGAATTTTACGGTGTGCTCAGGAGATGATGTTACAAGACTTGCATCACCCATAGTGAAACCTAGTGTATCTCTTTTTACTAGAACAAAGTCGCCAGCAGTAAAGGTATTAATAGTTGCAGGCCATTTTGCTTCAATTTCTTCTTGTGTAGGAGGTTCTTTTACACAAGAGGTAAGACCTGTTGCAAACAAACCTAGTGCTAGAATATATTTAATTGCTTTCATAATTCTTATTTTTTAATGATTCTGTGTGTTGAAATAGTATTGTCGATATTTACACGTACAATATAGTGACCTTTCGCAAGATAATCAATAGAAATATTGTCTGTGTTTTGTGCTTTAGCAACTACACTACCAGAAAGGTTGATAACTTCTATGCTAGAAGGAGTTTCTTTTGCAATTACGCTGATATTGTCTTCTGCAATAGTAGGAAGTACTAAGCAAGTTTTACCATCTGCAAGAGTTTCATCAATAGAAACTAGGTCGTTCATATTTTTAGATGTAAGGATTAGTAATTCACCTGGTTTAAGTGTTAATACGTGGTCTTTACGTCTAATGTTGATTTGTTCGCCAGTTAGATAATTGAACCATGTGCCTACTTGAGGAACGTCTGCAGAGGTTGTAACGTTAGTGGTAGCACTAAAGTTTGCAAGTACAATAATATCAACTTCATCAGTAGAGATGTCCATTCTACGTGGTTTGTCCCAGTTTGAACCTATTAGGTTTACTGAAGTAAAGTTTTCTGCACGGAAAATTTCTGGGTTTTTAGTACGTAATGAAATAACTTTACCAGATTTTTTGTATGCAGCCCAACGGTCTTGGTCTTCTTCCCATTTTAATGACCATGGAATTGGTTTAGCGTATGTGCGGCATTCGTCGTCGATTCTGTTGTTTGAACAGTGGTTGATAGAGTAGTCGTAACCAAGTTCTTGGAATTGCCATAACATTTTAGGACCAGGGATAAGAGTGGTAAATGCAATTACCGCTGGTACACGTGCCATACGGTCTGCATGTGCATCTTCGTTTTGTAAGTTGCCATCACCGTATGCAACAGCTTTGTACATGTTACGTTCTTCGTCGTGGCTTTCACCATAACCAACCCAACCGTCTGTAAACATACCACCTAGGCTGTTTGGTTGGTTGTTTGTTATTTTCTTAAGGTCATTATTGTCTGCAAAGTTACTTGAAGAAGCATAACCCATAGCTGCTTGGCAGTAGTTGTGGTTCATGTTTCTCCATGGCATAATGCCGTATTTTACATATTCTACTTCTTCTTTGTTTGCACCTAAGTGTTCGATGATGAAGTATGTGTCTGGATGTGCTTCTCTTGCAGCATCGCAGTAGTCTTTAAGAATTTCAATACGGCCTGCGTCATATTGGCTCCAATCGCCTTTTTGACCGTTGTCGCCATAATCTTTTGTAGTGAAACCTTTGGTTAAGTCCATACGGAAACCATCGATTTTATATTCATTTACCCAATATTGAAGAGCGCGTTTGAAATATTTGCGTGTGCCTTCGTATCCGTGGTTGATATCATGGAATACGTTGAATGGGTGGTGTGCTTTAACGAAGAACCATGGGTTCTTTTCTGCGGTAGCGTTGCCATCCCAGTATAGTTTAGCCATTGGGAATTGACCAGTAGCGTGGTTGAACACCATGTCTATAATCACCGCAATACCTTGTTCGTGGCAAGCGTCAACGAATTGTTTGTATAGGTTTCTTTTACCGTATGCTTTATCGTAAGCAAAGAAGTGGTTAGGGTTGTAACCCCAGCTATCGTTGCCGTCGAATTCTGTTACAGGCATAAGCTCGATAGCATTGATACCTAGTTCTTTTAGGTAGCTAAGTTTGTTGATTACTGCTTGAAGAGATTTTGTAGAATAGAAGTCTCTAACAAGTAACTCATAGATTACAAGGTCTTTATTTTCTGGACGTTTGAAATCTGTTACTTTCCATGTGTATTTTTCTTTTGCTTTAGGACCTTCAAGAACTGAAACTAAACCATCTGCTTTTGCACCTGGGTGTTTAGGAAGGGTATCGTCTAATCTTGTGCTAATGTAAGAGTCGTTCCATGGGTCTAGAACTACTTCTGAATATGGGTCACTAATTTTTACTTTACCATCTACTAAGTATTGGAAACCATATTTTTTAGTAGCGTCTGGCACTGCAAATGTGCGCCAGAATAGTCTAGTAGGAGCTACTTCGTCTTCAAATTGTACGTCGGCACGATACATTTGGAAGTTTTCGTTGTATGTCCAATCGTTGAAGTCACCAATGATATAAACGTCTTCGCTAAGTGGTGCACGTAGCACTAAAGTGATAGAGTCGCTATCGGTGTGGTAGTTGATACCTTCTAGCATGCCTGCAGGAACTTGTTTTTCTGTAACTGGAGTTGCAACGTAGAAGCTAACTATGTCTGATGCAACTACTTCGCCTTCTACTGTAAGAGTAAGGGTGATTTCGTATGTTCCAGAATTTTCTAATAGTAAATTGTATTGAATTGCGTTAGCATTTACGTTTTTAATAATTGATTCTCCATTCAGTTTAAGTTCTAGTTCTCCTTTAACAGAAGCCTCACCTTTAACAGTAATGGTATTGTTTATTACTTGAAGACCGCCGTCGGCAGGAGTTAGGATTGAAACAGCAGGTTTGCCTGCTTCAAAAAGTTCATAAAGAATATCTGCACCACTAGTAGTTTTACCTTGAACTGTACCTTTTGCATCGCGGAATACGAATGCTAGTTTTGTAACAACTTCATCTTCAGCTAGGCCGTAGTATTCTTTTAAACCATTTGTTATTTCAAGGCGCCACAAATCTTCAGATACTTCTTCCATTTTGTACTTAGCATCGTTGTTTAGCCAAGTAGGAGCGTGTTTCCAGTCGCCATCAGATTTACTCTTGGTAGTAATAACACCAGTGTGAGCATAACATTCATCTACTCCGATCATGCTTGCACTGCCTTGTGTTGCATCATAGTAAACGTAGAAAGTTTCGTTTGTTTCTGATGTTACGAAGGTAGGTTCTGTATAGACTTGTGCCCATAGAGCCATGCTACACAGCATCGAACTAATAATAAGTAATAATTTTTTCATATATAAATTGATTAAGTAATTGTCGTAACTGCAAATATAGTGAATAATTTTATTTTTTTTTAATATTTAACATAAAAGTATGCTATAATAGTGTTAAAAAAATAGGGTGACTAAATGAATAGTCACCCTATTTGTGAGAGGTTTGTAACCTTATTTTTTAGCTGCTTTAGCTAGTTTTTTCTTTTCAATATCGTATGCTACTGGAATAGCAATGAATAGTGTTGAATATGTACCGATTACTACACCTACCATCATAGCGAATACGAATCCTCTAATGGTTTCACCACCTAATAAGAAGATAACTACTAACACTAAGAATGTAGAAAGTGAAGTACTTAATGTACGAGTAAGTGTAGCATTGATAGCTTCGTTAATTACATCTTTACGATCACGTTTTGGATATAGAGCTACTAGCTCACGTACACGGTCGAATACTACCACTGTGTCATTCATTGAGTAACCGATAATAGTTAGGATAGCAGCGATGAATGATTGGTCAATCTCTAGTGAGAATGGCATAATGCTATATAGTAAAGAATATAGACCTAAAATAAATAGAACGTCGTGTGCAAGTGATGCTACAGAACCAAAGCTGTATGAAACGTTTCTAAATCTTACGAAGATGTAGATGAAGATACCAATCATAGAGAATAGGATAGCCCAAATAGCATCTGCTTTGATGTCGTCTGCAATAGCAGGACCTACTTTTTGTGAGCTTTGTACACCTAGGGTGTTTTCTGCATCAACAGAAGCTAGAACAGCTTTTCCATCTTCTAGAAGATAACCTTTCAAGAACATTTCTTTAGTAACACCATATTGTTCTAATTCTGGTTGAAGTTCGTTGTATAGGATTTCTTCTACTTCGTCGTCGATAGTTTCGCTATTGTCTGCAATCTTATAGTTGGTTGTGATACGTACTTGGTCTTCTGTACCAATTGTAATAACAGATACTTGAGCGTCTGTGAAACCATCTTCTAGGTGGTTGATAATATCGTCTGTATTAACTTTTTCTGCAAAGCGTACAACATAGTTTCTACCACCGCTGAAGTCGATGCCTTGGTTAAGACCGCGTAAACCTAGAGAAACACCAGCAATAAGTACGAATGCACATGATACGATGTAACCAATTTTACGGATTTTAATCCAATCAATTTTCACGTTGCTTAATAAGTTCTTAGAAAGTTTAGTTGTGAAAGTCCAGTCGTTGATTTCTGCTTTTTCAACTTTTCTTACATAGTATAAACGAGTTAAGAACACAGCTGTGAAGAATGAGGTAATGATACCTATAATTAATGTGGTAGCGAAACCTTTAATAGGACCTGTACCAAAATAGAATAGGATAATACCTGTTAGAACAGTGGTTAAGTTTGAGTCTACGATAGCAGACATCGCATTTTTGTAACCGTCTTCTACAGCAGATTTGTGTGTTTTACCAGCTCTTAATTCTTCTTTAATACGTTCGTAGATAAGCACGTTAGCATCCACAGCCATACCCATTGTTAACACAATACCTGCGATACCAGGAAGGGTAAGTACAGCTTTAAATGAAGCAAGGATACCAACTAGGAAGAATACGTTGATAAGTAGTGCTGCGTCAACCACAAGACCAGGTTTGAATCCATAGTAAACCATCATATAAAGCATTACGATAAGGAATGCGATAGCAAATGAAATCATACCTTTTGTGATAGCTTCGTGACCTAGTGATGGACCAACTACGTCTTCTTGAATAATGCGAGAAGGAGCTGGCATTTTACCAGATTTAAGCACGTTAGCTAAGTCTTTTGCTTCTTGTGGAGTGAAGTTACCAGAGATTTCTGAACGTCCACCAGTAATTTCTGTGTTTACGTTAGGGAATGAGTAAACCATATCGTCTAGCACGATAGCGATGCTGCGGCCAATGTTTTCTTTAGTTAATTTAGCCCAAGCTTTAGCACCTTCTGGGTTCATTGTCATGCTTACAGTAGATCTAGCTGAGATTTGGTCTAAATCGTCGCGAGCATCTGTAATCACATTTCCTTCAAGTGGAGCTTTACCATCGCGGTCGGTAACTTTGATTGCTACAAGTTCATAGTAAAGTCCTTTTTCGTCAACTGGTTTCACAGTCCAACGGAATGCTAGTTCACGAGGAAGAACTTCTTTAACTTTGCGCATATTTAAGTATTCCATAACAGTAGCAGTGTCTCTAATGCTTACTACACCGATAGCTGGAGTAGGAATTAGTTGACCGTTGCTGTTTGAAATCATAAGTTTGCTAAATAGAGGATTTGCTTTTGCAAATTCTTCCATTTGTTTGATGCTGTCGTTGTTTGCTGCATCTTGGTTTGCTATTGCTGCGCTTAATGAATCAAGAGAGTTTACAACTTCTTGTTTTTCTGCTTTTTCTTCTTTAGCTGCTGGTGCTTCTGTAGATGCAATTGCTTCTGCAATAACAGCGTTAGCTTTTTCTAGATCGCCGTAGATTTCTGTTAGGTTGAATGTTTCCCAGAATTCTAGGTTTGCAGAACCTTGAAGCAGTTTACGTACACGTTCTGGTTCTTTAATACCTGGAAGTTCGATAAGGATACGACCATTTGTTTCAAGACGTTGGATATTTGGTTGAACCACACCGAAACGGTCGATACGAGTACGAAGTACGTTGAATGAGTTGTCTACTGTAGCTTTAACTTCTTCTTTTAGCACAGAGATAACTTCTTCGTTTGTGCTTTTTAAGTTGATGCGATCTTTAAGTGAGAAAGTTGTAAAGATAGCTGAAAGTCTAGCGTTAGGGTCAAGTTCTGTGTAGGCTTCACTAAATAGTTCTAAGAAGTCTTTTTGACTGTTTGCTTGACGTTCAATTGCCACTTCCATGGCTTTGTTAAATGTTGCGTCTTTAGAGTTTCCTGCAAGTGTGCGTACGATGTCTGGCACAGAAACTTCTAAGATAACGTTCATACCACCTTTAAGGTCAAGACCTAGGCCAAGTTCCTTTTCGCGGCACTCTTTAAGAGTGTAACCTAACCAAACTTTTTCTGTAGAAAGAGAGTCTAGGTAGTGGTATTCTGCAGTTTTATCACCATTTGCGTATTCTTTAGCTTCATTGTTGTAGTATGAAGTTACTACGTTGAAAGACAAATAGAATAAGCAAACTAGGCTTAATAAAACGGCAAAAGCGGTTATAAATCCTTTGTTTTGCATATTGTAAATTAGTTATTAAATTGTTTTTAAGGTTAATTGTTTGGGCTCAGGCCCAAAAAACAAGGTGCGAATATAGTAAATATATTTAGATTCGCCAAATAAAAATTGTATCAAATAATATTAGATAATAAGCATTGCATCGCCGTAGCAACCAAATCTGTAACCTTCTTTAACAGCCACCTCGTATGCATTCATTACGTTTTCGTAACCACCAAACGCAGCTGTCATCATAAGAAGTTGAGACTCTGGTGCATAGAAGTTTGCAACCATAGAATTTGCCACTGTAAAGTCGTATGGAGGGAAGATAAATTTATTTGTCCAACCATCGAAGCTTTTTACGTGACCTTCTGTACATACGGCTGTTTCTAGAGCACGCATCACAGTGGTACCAATAGCACAAATTCTTTTCATATTGTCTTGTGTGGTATTGATCATATTGCAAGCTTCTTCGCTCACAATAAGTTGTTCAGACTCAGTTTTGTGTTTGGTTAAGTCTTCTACGTCGATTTCGCGGAAATTGCCTAAACTAGCGTGTAGGGTAATGAAGGTGTGATTAATATCATTAATTTCCATTAGTTTTAATAGTTCGCGGCTAAAGTGTAGGGCAGCACTAGGAGCAACCACAGCACCTTCGTTTTTCGCAAAAATAGTTTGATAACGTTCTGCGTCTTCTGGCTCTACATCGCGAGTGATATAGTTTCTTGGAAGTGGAGTTTCACCCATGCTATAAAGCACTTCTTTAAATGAATCGTGGTCTCCGTCGAAAAGGAAACGAAGAGTACGACCACGAGAAGTGGTATTGTCGATTACTTCTGCTACAAGTGAATCGTCTTCGCCAAAATAAAGTTTATTGCCGATACGAATTTTACGAGCAGGATCTACAAGCACGTCCCACAATCTTAATTCTTGATTAAGTTCTCTAAGTAAGAATACTTCTATTTTTGCACCAGTTTTTTCCTTGTTTCCGTATAGTCTAGCAGGGAAAACTTTAGTATCGTTGAAGATAAACAAGTCGTCTTTCCCGAAATAATCTATAATGTCTGAAAATTTCTTGTGTTCGATTTCACCTGTATCTTTGTGAAGCACAAGTAAACGAGACTCGTCACGGTATTTTGCAGGATACTGTGCGATTTGTTCTTCTGGTAACTTAAATCTAAATTGAGATAATTTCATATAAAGTTAGGAGTTAGGAGTTAGGAGTTAGGAGTTACCCTAGTCTTTACTCTGTTGTTATTATATTATTTAAATTTTTTACAAAATCTTCGTATTGTTGGCAGTTTTCCACGCGGATGTCGCCAATTTGTGTGCGTCTAAGAGCTGTCAAATGACCACCGCTATTTAAAGCCTCGCCAATGTCTCTTGCCAATGCTCTAATGTATGTGCCTTTACTACAAACCACTCTCACTACAATCTCTGGCATTTTATAATCCAGAAGTTCTATTTCATCTATAACTAGAGTTTTTGGTTTTAGCTCCACATCATCACCTTTTCTAGCATATTCGTAGGCACGTTTGCCATTGATTTTTATTGCAGAATAGGTAGGTGGAATTTGTTGTATTTCGCCAATGAACTTATATAGAGTTTCTTTTACAAGTTCCTCTGTGATGTGTTCTATAGGGTACTCAGCATCAACTTCTGTTTCCAAATCGAAAGAAGGAGTAGTGGCACCAAGTTTGATGGTGGCAATGTATTCCTTGGTTTGATATTGAAAACTTTCAATAAGTTTGGTGTTTTTGCCTGTGCAAAGAATCATCACTCCAGTGGCAAGTGGGTCTAATGTGCCTGCATGTCCTACTTTAAGTTTTTTTACGCCTAAATGACGGCTAAGTACACCTCTCACTCTATTAACAAGATTGAAAGATGTCCATCCTAGTGGCTTGTCGAAATATAAAACTGTATCCACTTCTTTTTAACTTAATAATAGTGCCAATCCACCAGCAATTAAACAATATATTGCGAAGTAAATTAATTTACCTTTTCTCACCACATTTATCATAAACTTACAAGCGAAGCAACCTGAAATAAATGCAGCAAGGAAACCTAACGCTAGGTTTAGGGTGTTGCTATCCATAGTTACTCCTTCGCTTATCATTTTTACTGTGTCTAGCAGAGCTTCGCCTAAAATAGGCACAAGTACCATAAGGAATGAAAACTGTGCCATGTTTTCTTTCTTGTTGCCAAGAAGAAGACCTGTGGCAATAGTTGTACCAGAGCGTGAAAGACCTGGAAGTACCGCAAATGCCTGGCCAATACCTATGATAAATGCATCAAGATATGAAATATTTTCTTTTATTCTAGGTTTTGCATAGTATGAAAATGCAAGTAGAAGTGATGTTACAATAAGGCAGCATCCTACAATGGTAAGACCGCTTCCAAATAGCGATTCCACTTCTTCTTTGAAAAACATACCTACTATAAAAATAGGGATGCAAGAGATTGCAATTTTAGCGATATAGTCTTTTTCTGTGTTCCAAGTTTTGGTGAAAAGACCTTTGAAAAGGAATGAAATTTCCTTCCAAAGAATTACGATAGTACTTAAAACTGTAGCCACGTGTACTGCCACGGTAAATGAAAGATTTTCTTCACTAGCAGTGCCAAAAATGGCTTGGCCAATTTCTAAGTGACCACTACTACTAACAGGTAAAAACTCTGTTAGTCCTTGAATAAGGCCTAAAATAATAGCTTCGTACCAATTCATGTTTTATTCTTTTTGTATAAAATTGCCACAATTACTGATAAATAACCAAAGAAAACTATCATAGGGCCTATGATAAGTCTTCTGGTTGAGAATATGTCTGGCTCAAAATTACCATCGGTAGAAACTGGTCCTACCATCATTAAGACATAACCTATTAATATAATAACAACGCTTATGCTTATAGCAACAAGGTTTTTCTTGCCTAAACGTAGGTTTAGTTTATTTTCTTCTTTCATAAATTAAATGTAATACATATCATCTACTTGCAGACGTAAATAACGTCCCACAGATAGGAATGTGGAAATAGTAGTGATTAGGATACCTGATATTAACATAACTAGGAAAGATATAAGAAGAGAGTTTATACTTTCCATAGATAATAAGTCGCTAAGTTCTGATTGGATAAGGAATATCATACCAGATAGAAGTCCCATAGCAATAAATGATGATATTAATCCAGTTATTGCTCCTTGTGCAAGGAATGGGCGGCGAATGAAATTTCCTGTGGCACCTACAAGTTTCATAGTATGAATAATGAAACGTTTAGCATATACTGTAAGTCGAACTGTATTGCTAATAAGTGCATATGAAACTATAAGAAGTAAGATAGAAAGCCCCATAAGAATGGCAGAAATTCTACTTACGTTTTGATTTATAATCTCTATTAAGTCTTTTTGGTAAATAACTTCTTTAACAAGAGGATATTTATGAAGTTCGGCTTCTATCATGGCTATGCTGTCGTTGTTTGCATAGTCTGAGTTTAGTCTTAGTTCAATAGAGCCAAGTAGTGGATTGTAGCCAAGAAATTCTGTTGGGTCTTGACCTAACTCTTCTGCAAGTTCTTTGGCGGCACGCTCTTTGTCGATGTATTCGGTAGATTTAGCGTAGACTGAGGCATCTATGTTTTTTTGTAGTTTTTGTACGTCTACAAGTTTTGCCTCATCTTTTAACACTACAGACATAGTTAGGTTTTCGCGTACGTAAACAGATAACTCGCTAGTTAAAAGTAAAATTAATGTGGTAAGACCAATAAGAAACAGTACCAAAGAGATACTAATTATACTGGTTAGTCTTGAGTTGAATATATGTCCAACAGAAAGTTGTGATTTATTGTTCATTGTTTTTTTTTTACTAATCCCTAAGAATGATTTTAGAAGAGGAATTTTTAGGCGTCCCGAAGTCTGAAAAACCGGAGTGTACATAGGTACTCGAGGATTTTGAGGACGAGGGCAACGTGAAAATTACCTTATAAAATCTTTCTTACAAACTGCAAAGATAATATATGCAAGAGCCGTTGTCAAGAGTATTGAGCAAATAATTGATAAAATTTTTCCAATATCGTAAGATTTTGGCTCAAAGCGAAACTCAATAGTGTAGTCACCTGCTTTAAGATTCATGGCTCTAAGTAGGTAGTTAGCTCTAAAATATGTGGCTTTTTCGCCATTTATATAGGCATTCCAACCGTCTGGGTAATAAATTTCTGAGAAAACAGCAAGCTGGTCTTCTGCACTAGAGAACTTATAGGTCATTA
The DNA here is from genome assembly GCA_937911235.1 of uncultured Bacteroidales bacterium. Lineage (GTDB taxonomy): Bacteria > Bacteroidota > Bacteroidia > Bacteroidales > Paludibacteraceae > Enterocola. The sequence goes on along the minus strand of CALDPN010000074.1, from coordinate 2,996 downwards.
CATTTGGTTCGTAATTGATAAGTTCTATTTTGCCGTTTGCACTGTTGTATTTTTTGTCCGCAGGTGCATTTTCTGTAGATTTATCCACAATTACTGTGTTTGTAAGTGAGTCAAGTCCTAAAGAAAGCATTTCTTCGTCGGCAGAGTTTACCAAATTTACATTATCCACTAGCCATGCGTTGCCCATTTTGTATGGGTTTACAATAGGCATAGCCTGTGGTGCATAAATCACATATTTTGTATTAAGCATATTAAGCACAGGGGTTTGTTTGAATGCTTCTTCGGCTTCGGCAAGTGTGCTAATGGTTTTAAGTGAATATTTGAAATTTCTAATTTCTTTAGAAAGGTGTACTTCGATAAGTTCTTGATATCTACGTAGTTTTACAGCGCTATATCCTCCCACATTTTTGTGAAAATATGATGGTGCAGAGCTGTTGAAAATATCTACGGTAAGATTTAATACGCGGAAATCTTCTGTTTTATCTGCTAAAATGTATTTGTCTGCGTCAGATGCGCTAAATGGTTTGTTGGTAACCTCTTTTTTTACAAAACTTCTTTCGTTTAGGTATCTGTGTGCCACAGGAATCATATCTGCTGCGCAAAGAATAATAAGTGCAATTGATGCCACTAAAGCCTTGATTTTACCTTTAACATAGAAGAAAAGAAGTACAAATGCAAGTGCAATGAATATTAGTGAGCGTAGGGCATCAGACTGAAGCATTTCCATACGGTCTAGTGGTAGGGTCTGGGTTAAGAAACTATATGTGCTTCCGTATGAGTTGTCTGATGAAGTGCTAAAATCTCCTGCTAATGAAGGTATTAACGCAAAAAGTAAGCATAAACCACCTGTGATGCCTGCACCTATATAAAGAGCTTTTAGTTTTTCTTTTGTATCAACACTTTCAGATGTTAGTTCTTTAATGGCTAGGAATGCTAAAATTGCCATACATAAACAACTGATTGTAAGTGTCATAGATACCGTACGGAATTTGTCGTAAAGAGGTACATAGTTTACGAAAAACTCTGTAAATGGCATAAAATTGTGTCCCCATGAAAGCAGAATGCCTAAAATGGTGGCAGCAATTAGCCAATAACGTTGTCTATTTGACACTATAATACAACCAACAATAAATAAGAAACATACTATTGCGCCAGCATATACAGGGCCAGAAGTAAATGGTTGTGTGCCCCAGTATGTTGGCATAGGTTGTATGTACATTAGTTCCGCAAGGTTTTTAGGGTTGTTTGTGCGTGCAAGTCTTTCTTTATCTGTGCTAGAAAGATCTTTTCCTGTATCTCTAAAACCTGTTAGTTGCCCCATTTTCTGAGCAGTATGGCTGTCTGCATCTAGATATGTGGCAGACGAACCGCCTTTGAAGTCTGGAATAAGCAGTGTAAGGGTCTCGTCTATTCCATAACTCCAAGCTGTGATGTAGTCTATGTCAAGACCATGTTTGTCGCCAGATTCTATTAGAGTAAGCCCATTGCTATCGCCACGCATAGTGTATTTGCTATATTCTGCAGTGGTTATAAGTCGTGTAGCATTCAAGCCTACGGCTAACATAGCACCAAGGCAAAGAAACGCTGTGCTAAGCAAGAATTTTTTTATTGTTTTTTCTTTTATAGCGAAAATAATTTCAGAAATACCAAGAATAAGTGCTATAAATAGGGTGTAATATATGATTTGAATATGGTTTGCATATAGACCAAGTCCTAAAAATAGGGCGAGTAGGGTGGCACCAAGGTATGGTTTTTCTTTTTTGAAACCAAGATAAATTGAAGCAATAATAGGTGCCATATAAGCAATTGCTATAGCTTTGGTATTATGCCCAGCTACTAGTATAATAAGGTTGTACGACCCAAATGAAAAGGCTATACTACCTGCAATGGCAAGGTATGGCGAAAGACCAAATGCTATAAGAAGTATATAAAATCCCACTAGATATAAAAATACCTTATACACAGGTCCAGGCAGAAGGCGTAATGTGTCGTCTAGTATAGATATAATACTACTATCATCTTTCATGCAGATTTGGTAGGTAGGCATACCAGAAAACATAGAGCCAGTCCAAAGTGTTTGCTCATCATGTGTAGCATTATAGGTGTTGGCTTCATGAGCCATGCCTACATAACTTTGTGTGTCGCCACCAAATATATCTTTGCCTGAAAATACAGGTGAAAGATATGCAAATGTGATTATAAGAAATGAAACGATTGCAATAATGTGTGGGATTGCTTTTTTCATAAAAATAGTGTAAAAAATAGACCCCAAAAATACGATAAATTTTTGACATAATAAAACCCCGAAAGTTTTTTATGAAACTTTCGGGGTATATCGTGTGAAACGATTTTTAATTATTATTCTGCAGGTTTTTCTTCTGCCTTAGCCTCTGGTTTTGCAGGGCGTGGAGGGCGAGGAGTTAAAACTTTGTGAGAAAGTTTGTATTTACCTGTCTTTTTGTCTATTTCTAGAAGTTTCACGTCGATGTGGTCACCTTCTTTAAGACCAGCTTTTTCCATATCTTCGATACGAGCCCAGCTAATTTCAGAAATGTGAAGTAAACCTTCTTTTCCTGGCATAAATTCTACGAATGCACCGTAAGGCATAATAGATTTAACCACAGAATCGTAAGTTTCGCCTACTTCTGGAACAGCCACGATAGCTTTCACTTTGCGTACTGCGCAGTCTAAAGATTCTTTGTTTGTAGCAGCAATTTCTACTAAGCCACATTCGTCTTTTTCTTCGATAGAAATGCTAGCACCACTTTCTGCTTGCATAGCTTGGATGATTTTACCACCAGGGCCAATGATAGCACCAATCATGTCTTTTGGAACATTCATGGTTACGATGCGTGGAGCATGTGGTTTAAGGTCTTCGCGTGGCTCAGCGATAGTTTCTTGGATTTTACCAAGAATATGCATACGACCTTCGCGAGCTTGAGCAAGTGCTCTTTCTAGGATTTCGTAAGATAGACCATCTACTTTAATGTCCATTT
>CALDPN010000073.1 GCA_937911235.1 uncultured Bacteroidales bacterium | reverse complement strand
GAGCACCAAAGGTAGGATTTTTAGATACTGATTTTTATTCAATAGCGAATATATCATTGTCTGTAAATTTATTTGACACTAAAAAATACTGTAGATAAAATATGAGCGAATTTAAGGAACAAATAAACCTAAATAACCTTCCATCACATGTGGCAATTATCATGGATGGCAATGGTCGTTGGGCAAAAAAACAAGGTAAACTACGTTTGTTTGGTCACAACAATGGCGTAAGTTCTGTACGTGCCGTTACAGAAGCTTCTGCCGAATTGGGTATTAAGTTCCTTACTCTTTATGCTTTCTCTACAGAAAACTGGAACCGCCCAGAAGAAGAGGTAAAAGGCCTTATGAGTCTTCTTATTCACACAATAGAAGCAGAGACCCCTACCCTAAACAAAAACAATGTAAGACTTCTTAGCATTGGCGACAACTCTCGCATGCCAAAAGACGTGAGAGAAAGACTTGAAGCTTGCATAAAAGTAACTGAAAATAATACTGGACTAACTCTTATACTAGCACTTAGCTATTCTTCTCGTTGGGAGATAACAAAAGCTACTCAAGACATTGCAAAAGACCTTGCAGCAGGCATTATCAAACAAGAAGATATTACAGAAGAGTTAATCTCAAACTATATGTGCACTAAAAATATTCCAGATCCTGAACTTCTTATTAGAACCAGTGGTGAATATCGCATTAGTAACTTCCTACTATGGCAAATCGCATATAGCGAACTTTATTTCACAGAAGTGCTTTGGCCAGACTTCACTAAAGAAGACTTATACAAAGCTATTATCAATTATCAATCTAGAGAACGTCGCTTTGGTAAAACAAGCGAACAAATAAACAAATAAGCAGGAATGAACTCGTATCTTAAAATTTTACTTTTAAACCTGCTTATACTCCTAACCGCTGGTAATATTTACGCTCAGATGTTAGAAAACACAGATAGTACATCTGTGTCTGAGCCTGTTAATGTTATATCTGGCGAAGCCCTACCAGAGATAAACTACTCTCACCCACAAGAATATACCATTTCAGAAATTACCATTTCAGGTAAAAATAACTACGAAGACTATGTGCTTATTGGTTATTCTGGTCTTAAAAAGGGTGAAAAAATCACTATCCCAAGTGATGATATTTCTAATGTGGTTAAGCGTTTTTGGAAACAAGGATTGTTTAAAGACGTTAGAGTAGAAATTGCTGCAATTAGAGGTAGAGATGTATGGTTGAACATTCACCTAGACCAACGTCCAAAAATTTCTCAAATCAACTTTATTGGCGCAAAGAAGAAAGAAATTGAGGATATCGAAAAAGGTATGGGCCTTAGCAAAGGTGGACAAATTACCCCTTACTCTATCGACAAAGCCAAAAGATTCATAAACAATTATTACCAAGAAAAAGGTTATTATTACGTAAAATCTTCTGTTACTCCTAGAGAGGAAGAAGGTACTGAAACAATTGTTGATATTAGAATTGAAAAAGGTTTAAAAACCAGAGTGAACCACTTGATTTTCGATGGTAACGAACAAGTTTCTGCAAAAAAACTTGACAGAGCCATGAAGAAAACCAACGACAGAAATAACATTCTAAATATCTTTAGAAGCAAAAAGTTCATTCCTAAGGAATATAAAAACGACAAAATCCTTCTTATCGACAAATATAACGAACTTGGTTATAGAGATGCAGAAATTCTTTGCGATAGTGTTTACGCCGACACTACAAAAAGCACCGACAAGAAGAAATACGTAAATGTTTATATTAAACTAAACGAAGGTCAGCAATATAAAATAAGAAACATTAACTGGATAGGTAACACTATATACAATACAGACTACCTAAATACAGTTTTAGGTTTCAAAAGAGGCGACATTTACAATAGAAAAAAATTAGACGAAAGACTAAATATAGATGACGACTGCGTAAGTAACCTTTACCTAGACAATGGTTACCTATTCTTCAATATGCAAACTGTAGAAGCTAATATCTACAAAGACTCTATAGATTTAGAAATCCGTATTTTAGAAGGTCGTCAGGCTACTATCAATAGAGTAAACATCGAAGGTAGTGAATATCTTTACGAACCTGTTGTAAGACGTGAGCTTAGAACCAAACCAGGCGACCTATTTAGCAAGTCTGACATTATGCGTTCTATGCGCGAGCTTGCTGCCACAGGTCACTTCTCCGCCGAACCTGGTAAAATGGATATTAAAACTGTGCCCGACCCAGAAAATGGCACTGTAGATTTAACCTACGTTTTAGAATCTAAACGTAACGACCAAATTGAGCTTTCTGCTGGTTGGGGTCAGACTGGTGTGGTAGGTATTCTACGTTTGAAGTTTACAAACTTCTCACTTAAAAACATATTCAACTTTAAGAAATATCGTCCACTTCCACAAGGTGATGGACAAACACTTTCTATTAGTGCACAAACCAACGGTCTTTACTATCAAGCATATAGCTTATCATTTACTGAGCCATGGCTTGGTGGCAAACGTCCAAACTCATTCTCATTCTCTGCTTATTACTCAATACAATCTGGTGTAAGTAGCACCTATAGTTCAAACTATAGCAATAGCTACTATGGCGACAACTCATGGTATTCATACGACTACGACCCAGATAAATACATTAAAACATTGGGTATTACAGCGGGTATTGGTACTCGTCTAAACTGGCCAGACGACTATTTCACATTGTATGGTCAAATAGCATACTTAAATTATAACTTAAGTAACTGGAGTTATTTCGCGCTTACAGACGGTATAGCAAACAACTTCAATATCTCTGCAGTACTATCACGTAACTCTCTAGACCAACCTATTTATCCAAGTAGAGGTTCTGAGATTTCACTTTCTGCAGCACTTACTCCTCCATATTCTGCATGGGACGGCGTTGATTATGAAAAGGCTTCAATGCAAGAAAAATATAAATGGATTGAGTATTACAAGATTAAATTTAAATCTAAATTCTTCTTCCCACTAACAAAAGACAACAAGCTTGTGCTTATGGGACGTGCAGAATTTGGTTTCCTTGGATACTATAACATTCACAAGCGTTCTCCATTCGAAACCTTCTGGGTTGGTGGCGACGGTATGAGTGGTTATAGCAGTACATACGCAACAGAAACTGTAGCACTTCGTGGTTATCAAAACGGTTCTTTAACTCCATATTACGATGATGGCGGACAAGCTGGTAACATCTACAACAGATTTAGTATCGAGCTTAGATACCCTATCATTATGAAAGAAAGTACTATGGTATGGGCACTTGTGTTTGCAGAAGCTGGTAACTGTTGGAAAGATTATAGAGACTACAACCCTCTAGACCTTAAAAAGTCTGCTGGCGTGGGTCTGCGTGTATATATGCCAATGTTTGGTCTTCTTGGTATCGACTGGGCATACGGTTTCGACAAAGTCAACGGTCAAGTAAGTGGTAGTCAGTTCCACTTTGTAATTGGACAAGAATTTTAGTGCAAGCGAGAGCAGAACTAGTAAACGAAGCGTAGTCAAAACCTCGTAGAGGTTTAAATTACCTATTAGAATTCATAAAGATAAGTTTACTTAGATTTAGGAATTATAAGAGTTAATTTAAAAAAAACGATAGTTTTTTTGACGTAGCGAGTAAACAAGTTATGCCAAGCGCAGCCTAAAATCACGAGAAGCTTTAGCTTCGAGTAATTTTAAACCTATACATACAAACATCGTCTAAACAACTGAGTAAACAACTTAAAAACGAAAATATATGAAAAAGATTCTATTATTAACAATCGTGGCAATGGGTGCTTTTATGAGCGCTGCTGCACAAAATTGGGCTTTAGTAGATATGGAATATATCCTTAAGAATATTCCTGCATACGAATCTGCAACACAACAAATAGAACAAAGCTCTAAAAAATGGGAAAAAGAAATTTCTGCTCTAAACACAGAAATTCAAAAACTTTATAAAAACTATCAATCAGAAATGGTACTTCTTTCTGACGAACAAAAGAAAGAAAGAGCACAAGAAATTGTTGATAAAGAAACAGAGGTTAAAGACCTTAAACGTAAATACTTCGGCAACGATGGCGAACTTTACAAAAAACGTGAGTCTCTTATGAAACCTATCCAAGAAGAAATTTACAATGCTATTAAAGATATCGCTGAAGCAAAAAAATATATGCGTGTTGACGACAGAGCTTCTTCTGCTAGCATCCTATTTGCAAACCCAGCAGTAGATATTAGCGACGAAGTACTTGCAAAACTTGGTTACGCAAAATAATTTGAATAAATAAAAATTATATAAAATATGAAAAAGATTATCATTGCTTTACTTTTGGCTCTTCCATTCGCAGTAATGGCTGAAGACCTAAAAATCGGTATTTTCAATTCTCAAGAAGTAATCACCATTCTACCAGACTACAACACTGCTATGAGTGAACTTGAAAATATCAACTTAAAATACCAAACAGAAGGTAAAAAACTTCAAGAAGAACTAGAAAAAAAATACCAAGAATACGCTTCTACAGCAGAAACTTTAGACCCAGCTATCAGACAATATAAAGAAACTGAACTAGCTCGTCTTCAACAATCTATCCAAGAGTTTGCTACTAATGCAGAAACAACTCTAAAGAAAAAACAACAAGAATTAATGATGCCTATCATTAATAAAATTCAACAAGCAATTAAGAAAGTTGGCGACGAAAACAACTTTACATACATTATCGACAACGCTGCAAACGTAGTTCCTTACGTTTCTCCAAAAGCTGAAAATGTATTACCTTTAATTAAAAAGGCACTTAACATTCAATAATAATTAAACCTAATGGCTCGAATTGGTGTTTTTGATTCTGGCTACGGAGGTTTAACCATACTAGAAAAATTCCGAGCATTACTGCCTGAGTACGATTACGTTTACTTGGGCGATAATGCTCGTACTCCTTATGGTACACGCTCGTTTGAAGTGGTGTATCAATACACACTTGAGTGCGTAAAAAAACTATTTGAACTAGATTGTGATTTAGTTATCTTGGCTTGCAACACTGCATCGGCTAAAGCACTTCGCACTATTCAACAAAAAGACCTACCACTTATCGCTCCAAACAAAAGAGTACTTGGCGTGATACGCCCTACTGCAGAAAAGGTAGGTGAATTTACAAAAACTTCTCATGTGGGACTTCTGGGCACCGAAGGTACTATTCAGTCTGGTTCCTACCCTATGGAGATAAACAAAATCTTTCCTGAGATTGTGGTTAATGGACAGGCTTGCCCTATGTGGGTGCCACTAATTGAAAATGGTGAACACCTTTCAGACGGTGCTGATTTTTTCGTTAAGAAATACATAAACGAACTTCTTAGTGCAGACCCAATGATTGATACTTTAATCTTGGCTTGCACACACTATCCACTACTTGTGGATAAAATAAAAATGCATGCGCCTGAGCACATGCAAATTATTTCTCAAGGTCCTATCATTGCCGATAGGCTAAAGGATTATCTTCTTAGACATCCAGAAATGGAAACTCGTCTTAGTAAAAATGGCGAGTGCACTTTCTACACTACAGAGTCTGTGGATAAGTTTAAAAAGTCTGCATCTGCCTTCCTACAAGAAAGTATTGAGGCTCGCCACATTACTTTATAACACTATTCCGATTTCTTTTTAGTCTTCTTTTCTGTTTTTACAAAATCTACTTTATATGGGTTTGCAGGGTCTTCTGTAGGCACAAGTTTGATTTTTGAGTCGAAGTTTGTGCCGTCTTCTGCTGTGAAACCTTTAAGCGCAATAGTTTCGCCTTTAAGCAAGCGTTGTGCTTGAGAAAGTGTAATTGTTTTGCCAGACTTTTCTTTCCAAAGAACAAACTTACAGCCTTCTTTATAGCCACTGCAACCAAATCCACGTTTGCCTTCTATAATGTCTTTTCCACAGATAGGGCATTCACCTATTTCTTCTGGAGTGAAGTCGAATACTACTCTGGCCTCTTCTGCACTGTATTTCACTCTGGCATCGAAGTCTGTGCCTTTCTTGCTTTTAAAGCCTTTAATTACCTCAGATTTGCCTTTTTCAATCATTTGGCGTAGGTGTTTCTCTGTTAAGGTTTTGCCTGCCATTTCTTTCCAAAGTACAAATTTACAGCCTGTGGTTTTAAAACCAACACAGCCCCACCCTTTTGGTAGTTCTTTTAGGCGCTCTCCACACACTGGGCAACGCACACCATCTAGCACTTGTGTTTGCACTTGTTCGCCAGTGGATAAAATTTGCGCTGTTTCTTCCTTGGTAAAGTCTAAGATTTCTTTGTAGAACACATCAGACTCATACTCACCTTTTGCCATTAGGTTGAGTTTCTTTTCCCATTCGCCTGTTAGGGATGGGTTACCGATAGGAAGTTCTTTTGTTAGTTCATAAACTTGATAGCCTAGCTCTGTAGGAATAAGTTTATTCTTCTCTTTTACTATATAGTTGCGTTTATACAGAGTTTCAATAATGTTTGCACGAGTGGCTGGAGTGCCAAGGCCACAATCTTTCATTGCTTGCACAGCTTCTGGGTCGTCTAGTTGGCGACCAGCAGTTTCCATTGCTTTAAGCAGAGTAGCCTCTGTCATTAAGGCTGGCTTTTTGGTCATACCTTCTTTGATGCGTTTCTCCTGCACATCAACTATATCTTGAAGTTGAAGATTTGGAAGCGCTTGTTCGTCTTCTGCTTCTGCATCTTCTGCTGCTGGCACATCTTTGTCTAAAACCATACGCCAACCTGCTTCTTTTATCTTTGTACCAGAGGCTTCTAGTAGTTCTTTATCGTCTGAGAAATGAAATTTGTATGAAAGAACTTCTTTTTTACAAACAGGAAGAAGTGCCATAACTAGCTGTTTACAAACCATTTCGTAGATATTCTTTTCCTCCTTTGTGAGTGTAGAATATGTTTTCATATTCTGGAAGGTAGGAATAATAGCATGGTGGTCGGTAAGTTGTTTGCTATCGAAACAAGCCTTGTTTAGTTTGCCTTTTTCTAGTGTTTCAATGGCAGAAATATAAGAGTTGCCAAAGTTATTTTCCTTTAAAGCGCCTAGTTTCTTTTGCACCTCAGCAAGCATGTCATCACCAAGGTAACGGCTACCTGTACGTGGATATGTAAGCATTTTGTGGCGTTCGTATAGGGCTTGCACTATGTCTAATGTTTGTTGCGCACCAAGGTTGAAACGTCTGTTGGCTTCTGCCTGAAGCGAAGTAAGGTCGAAAGGAAGCGGAGCTTTTTCTTGCTTTTGCTTTATTTGTTTATCTACAACAGTAACTGTTGGTGTGATAAGTTTTGCCAACGCTTCTGCCTTTTCTTTTTGCATAAAACGCTCTGGATAACGAGCCACAAAACTCTGATTTTCTGCAAAAAGCTGAGTTTCTACTGTGTAGAATGGTTCTGGATTGAAGTCGGTGTGCTCTTTCCAACGCTTACAGATAAGCGCAAGGGTTGGGGTTTGCACGCGACCTAGTGAAAGTGCCTTTTTTGAACGAGAAGCAAGAGTAAGGGCACGTGTGGCATTCATCCCCACAAGCCAGTCGGCTTCATTGCGGCTACGCGCCGAAAAGTATAGATTGTCGTACTCGCTACCTGGTTTAAGATTTGCAAAGCCTTCTAGTATGGCTTCGTCGGTCATTGACGAAATCCAAAGTCTTTCGAATGGTTTGTTGCATTTACTATCATTGTAAATATAACGGAATATAGCTTCACCCTCACGGCCAGCGTCAGTGGCACAGATTAGGCTATCTGCTTCATTGAAAAGTCTTTCTATGGTGTCTAGCTGCTTTTTCGCACCCTCGTCTTCTGTAGGTTTGTATATGAAAAATGAAGGCAACATTGGCAGGTCTTCTTTTAGCCATTTTTCATAGCCGTACACACCCGGATCTGCTAGTGAAATTAAGTGACCGAATGCCCAAGTTACCTGATACCCATTGCCCTCCATATAGCCGTCTTTCTTTGTCTTCACGCCCAATACTCTGGCTATATCTTTTGCTACCGAAGGTTTTTCTGCTAATATTACTTTCATTTAGAATTAAAAATTAATTAGGATAGTTTTTTATACTATAAAAACATTGTCATATAAACAGGAATATAATCCACTCCATTTTCATGTTTATAGTCCTTGGTATATATTAAATATTTGTTCATTACACGTTCAGAGAATTTAGTACAAAATTCATCTAATGATTTATGAGTTTTATAACCTGAAGATTTCACTTCAATAGGTGATATTTTATGTTTATCAGTAATCAAGAAATCTATTTCATAATATTTCTTTCCTTCTGCATACGGAATAGTATGATAAAACAAATTCTTACCTGTTGCTCTTAGCATTTGAGCTATTACATTCTCATATACATAACCCAAATTTGTGCTTAATTTATCATTAAGAAGTTTTTCATAAATTACATTTTCCGTAATTTCATTATCCATAAAAGCTAGAGTAACAAAAAGACCAGTATCTGATGCATACATCTTGAAACATTCTTGATTTTTTGTCAAAGCCAATCCCACATTTGGGTCATCGCAATGATATGCTATATTCACAGTTTTAGAGTCATCCATATCCTTAAGGATATTAACAATTCGCTCTACTCTTTCCTCTGGTATAGCTTTACTAATTTGATAACGCATAGTATTGCTACTTAATTGCGCAGGAATTGTGTCATACATAGCTTTTGCTCTACCCGATTCATCTATCTTTCCGAAATCTTCTTCGTATAAAGAAATAATATCACGTTTAGCCAAATCTACTGCAGTAAAATTATTAGTCTTTATATATGCAACTACAGCCTGAGGCATACCTCCTACAAGCATATAAAGACGAAAATCCTTCATAAGTTTACGATGAACAGCATCTCCTAGCGGAGTTTTATTTTCAAAAGCAGAACGCAACAAAGGAATTGTTGTAGTATCACCTAATGCCCATCTAAATTCTTCATAATCCATGGGATACATATCCACTTTTGTTTCTTCACTTGGAATAATTATATTCTTACTTTTAGATTTTACAGATATTAAAGAACCTGTCTCTATATAGTCGTATCTATGATCTTTTACAAGATGCTTAATTGCTTGTCGTGCTAATGGCTGAAGTTGTACTTCGTCAAAAATAATAACAGACTCTCTCTCGTGTAGTTGAGTTTGAAAAATAAATTGCAATCTAAGGAATAGATAATTAAGATCTGAGATATCATTAAACAAATCTCTTACCTCCTTAGATACCTTTGAGAAATCTATAAGGATATAAGACTTATATTCATTTTTTGCAAATTCTTCTGCTATGGTTGATTTACCAATACGACGAGCTCCTTGTATAAGCAACGCAGTATCACCATTACGCTCTTGTTTCCACTTAAGCATGGTATCATAAATCTTTCTCTTGAAGTTAATTTTTATCTCTTCCATACCATTAAATTTTGATACAAAAATATAGATTAAAAAATCTCCCACCAAATTTTTTTTTGCATTTTGTCAATATCCACCAAATTTTTTTTTGCATTTTGTCAATATCCACCAAATTTTTCGATATTATGTAAAGTAAGGCTTTAAAAACAATAGTTATTAACAAACAAAAAGTTTCCTAGTTTTTAGGAAACTTTTTGAAGAATCTTTCTTACGGAAGAGAAATTTTTTATCCTATTTTTTACCTTGTAAGTGAATCTATTATGTTGTATTTGTTTTTAATAATCTTATTTACTGCAATTTTAACCCACAGTGGAGTAAAAAGAGTTAGTGTTGCACCTATTACAAAGTATATTAAATATAGATTTTCGTTACAACCTTCTAACATTGGTATAAGTATAAAGTGTACAATAGCCAAAAATATTATACGAATAAATGTAATTTTTTTACTACCTGTATTGCCTTTAAATGCTGCATCATCAAATAAGTCTAGTTTATTTTTGTTGTATGGAATGGTTAGAATACCTACACATAACATAACACCAATACTTAAAAATGCACAACCTAAAGTTTTTTCCATTCCTATCGGCAACGCCAAATAAAGCAACAATGTATATACAAATGCAATAAGTATTGCAAACAGGTATTTGCAAAGAAAATAAGAATAAATCCTCTTATAACCCCAACTAAACATTATATTAATAAATGAAGAATCCATTCTTAGAGCATATTCCGAAAACAGAAAAGGAATAAAACCACATAGAAAAAAAATATTTAACGAAAACATGTTTTGATCTATTAATAGTATCATTACAAATAATAGAAATGTACATATTAACATGTGAATGAAAAACCTTTTTAATAATGTTCTTCCAAAAGGTTTTATATTTAATAAAAAGAATTGCCAAAATAATTCCATAATACACTCACAAAGTTTTACTCATCTATATAATAAAAATCTTGAATGCAGGTTTTGCGAAAGATGCGATGCAAAACGCATAAGATAAACACCCCTAGCAAGGCATAAAAGTAAATATTTGCTTTAAATAGTACGGCATAGCTAAATTGCACTACCAAAGGAACTGCCAAAAATAGTAGCACTAGGTATAGTACAGTGAAAAGGTAATAAATACGCTTTCTCTTTCTGCCAAGTCTAAATATTCTACCTATAATAGTATTGCACGCGCTTAGGGTGTATAAGAAAAACATATAACATATTATCTTGTCTATGCCGTATGGATAAATAAGTAGGCAAGGCAAGAAAAATAAAGGTAAAGCCAAGTTCCATAGAGAAAAACACTCTTTTATAAAAATGGCATCAGATAGCACCTTTTTCCTTACAGGCAAGGTTAGAAATGAGTACACATTAAGACCTTTATGACTCTTTCCGAATAGTTTAGCAATAAAATCAAAAGCAAACAACAAAATCAATATTGCATTAATGATTAGGTGTGTATCATTTCTACCTATTATGCTTTCAAGTTCCTCGCTTATATTCTGGTTTAGCTTAATAAGTAGCAATACTGCTGTACCCACCATGATTGAATATAAAAAAATAGTGGATATTAAGGCAGATTTATTCTCCTTTATCTTAAGGAGAGAGCCTTTAAACGACAGCTTATATAATTTGGAAATTAAATTTACATCCATAATTTATTTGCCTAAGAAATAAGCTCTTAATTCTTCTATAGCTTCGCTTGCGCTTCCAGTAATATCCTTTTTCACCATACCTTTTTCTAGCAAGATAATTCTTGATGATATTTCAGAAACTAGTTCTATATTGTGACTTGACAATATCATAGTAGTACCAACCTCACTATTCATTTCTTTTAGCAGACGTAGCATCTCCATTTGAGAAGATGGATCTAGAAAATTGAAAGGCTCGTCAAGCAGCAACACTTTAGGATTTGTTATCATAGCAGCTACAATGCCAATCTTTTGTTTGTTACCTGCCGAATAATTTTTTATAATTTTCTTTTTGCCAAGAATTTCACCGTTCATAAACGATGTAAACTTAGCTATACGTGCTTGCAACTCTTCTTTGCTGATATGGTTTAGTTCTCCAATTAGATTGAAATATTCTTCTGGAGTAAGAAACTCTATTAAATAACCAGAATCAAGAAACGAACCTGTGTAGAGTTTCCAATCTTCAGATTTAGACACATCTTTGCCACCACTTAAAACCACCCCGCTACTTGCTTGGCAAAGATCGAGTACCAATCTTAACATAGTGGTTTTGCCCGCACCATTGTTACCAACTAGACCTACAATACTTCCTTGTTCCACTTGTAGTTCTTTTATATCAAGTGCTTTGTTATCGCCAAAATATTTAGTTAAATTATCTATTTTTATCATAATCTTGTTACTTAGAAAGTGAATCAATCAGAGTATATTTTCTTTTAACAATCAGTTTCACAGATATTTTTATCCATAGTGGCATTAGTATGATTAATGGTAAACCTACAGCAAAATATATCCAATAAACGTAAGTAGGAAGAGCCAAGTAAATAGGCATGCACAAAATAACTGTAATTAGTATCATAATTACAACTGTAAGATAGCCGACAAACCCCTTCATAGAATTTGCCCTCATCTTAGCCATATCAAATAAGTCTAGGCTATAATTGTTATATGGTACAGCAAGTAAACCTAAACAACATGACATTCCTATTGAGAAGACTGAACTACCTAAAAATACTTCTAACTGCATTGGCACTATAAAATAATACAATAGGAAATATATCAATGTAAAGAAAGCTCCTATTATACATTTACTTATAAAGTATGAGTATAGTGTTTTGTAATGCCAAGTATATACTAAATTGATAAAATGAGATTCAATTCTCAAAGTATAACTAGAGAGCAACAGGAGAAAGCCAAAAGACATTACCATAAACAAATAAAATATCTTCACGTATTCCGTCCAGGTACCAAAGTCTGTATAACTTAATTGCAATATAAACATTGGTAGAACGAATAATGGAAAAAGAAGTTGTCTTTTTAACAATGTTCTCCACCAAGGCTTAATATTTAACAACAAAAACTGCCAAAACATATTTTCCTATTTATTAAGTAGTGACTCAATATCTTTGCTGAATTTGTAGGTGTATTTTTCGCTAAATAATGCATCGGTGTAATACACTTCTAATAAACCATTTTCAAAATGAACATCTTGTAACCACATATCACATACCTCTTTTGGTAGTTTCATACTGCCTATATATGTGCCATCTGCAAGTGAATAGAAGTCTAAGCAACGATTTAGGTGGTCTGTATTCCAGTTGTAAATACGTTGATCAGGTGTAAGTAATGCAATATAACTATCTGTAACATATCCAACACAAGTAGCACAGATGCAGTTGGTTAAGTCTAATGAAACAATCTCATTGCCCAAATTTCTAAAGTCTTTGTAACAAGATGCTTTGCCATCTGCATTAACAACTACAAATTTAGGAATACGATGCATCATAATAACAAGGTTACCTTTGGTATTATATTTTTGTACATTGGCTAGCACATCTTCGTATTTAACTAGTGTAGAGTCCAGTTCTAGTATATCTGCATATTTTGTCACATCTGTTTTAACTTCAGGTGATAAGATGTTAGGAGAATTCCATCTGGATTCTTCAAAATATTCGTGAGCAACAGTTTCTACTGTTAAGCCCTCAATAAATACACGGTTTGGTTCTTCTTCGTATGAATAATCACGACACGAAGTCATTAATGCCATAACGGCAACGGCTGATAATAATAAGTATTTTTTCATAATAATGTTGTTTTATTCTTTTACGTATTCTAAAATATCTGATGGTTGACAATCAAGTGCCTCGCAAATAGCCTCAAGCGTACCAAAACGTATGGCCTTGGCTTTGCCTGTTTTTAGGATAGACAAATTGGCTTGGGTGATACCCACTTTGTCTGCCAATTCTCCAAGCGAAATCTTTCGCTTGGCCATCATTACATCTAAATTTACTACTATTGGCATATTCTTAAATAGTTAAAGATTGTTCTTCTTTTAGTAAAATAGTTTGTTTAAGTATCTCGTTGAACAGCCAAAGGATTATGGCTGTAATAATGCCTGATATATAAAGATTTGGCATAACAAATTCCCAATCTGTTAAGGTTACTTTAGAGGCTGTGTAATAGTGTATTCCCAGTGTATAGACATTGTTTAGCACATCCGAAAGAATGAGTAAAAAAGCAATGGTACCTATTCGTTTAGACTGTTTATAGGTAAAGATTTTTTCTTTTGTAAAACCCCATAACACCCTGCATGCTAAAACAAATGAATAAATGCAAATGATAACCGATACAATAAATACAGCAATAGATGCGCTCCAATAAACAATCATCATTTCCTTTAAGTCGTGACGATTTTTAGCCGTTAGTTTAAGCCAAAGCATAGAACAACCAGAATATTCTGTCATAACAGAAATATCTGCCGTTGTAGGATTAGTTCCTACTTGTGCATCACCTACATTGATAACAGGCATTTCCTTAAGGTCTGATTTTGGTTCTATTCTACAGGTAGTAAGAGCTCTCTTTAAAAAATATTCTGCAAAATTATTGTTTATAGGTAACAAAAGGGCTGATTTGCTAATGACTACGTTTAGTACAACCAAGGCAAACAGCAAAATAGTTAATACTTTAAATTTTTTCATTGTTTTAGATTTGTTAGTTTATAATTTACGTTACGAACTAATTAGTTTCACGATGCAAAGATACACACTTTTCTTGAAAAACAAAATAATTTTATCGTTTTTCAATATATTTTTATTAAAAATCATTGATTTTTTATTGTTTCCACATCATTATTGGGTTAACGCGGGATAAAAAGTGTTATAATCTACAAAATTTATCATTTTAACACTTATAATCGACAAAATTTGTAGTTTTTGGGTATTTGGGGGAGTTTTAATCTACAAAATTTGTAGAATGAGTGTTTATAATCTACAAAATTTATCATTTTAACATTTATAATCGACAAAATTTGTATATTTGCAAAAGTTAATCTATAAAATTTGTATGAATAGTAAAGTAGATATTACAAAGGAAATAATATTTGCATCTTCTGATTCTAATGTTTCAAGACAAATATCATTGTTGGAGAAAGCAGGTAAACTACGTAAAATAGCACCGCGTTTATATACCTCCAACACCATTGATAGTTTTGAACATATTGTAAGAAGAAATATTATTGATATTCTTGTATGGCGTTACCCTGATGCTATAATTAGTCATAGAAGTGCTAAAGAAATGCGCCCAACGGCAGAAGGTAATTTTTATTTAACAACAACTTATTCTAAGAAAGTAACAGATTTACCAGGAATAACTATAAATCTTTTAAAAGGTCCTGCTGCAGACGAAGGGGACTTGCCATACAACGGAATTTATATTGCAAGTGAGTATAGATGGTTGCTTGAAAATATGCAAATAGCAAGAAAAGATTCTGAAAATTCAAAATTATTACCTATTGCTGATATAGAAAATAAATTAGAAAAAATATTACTTATAGGCGGTGAAGAAAAACTTAATGAGTATAGAGATAAATTAAGAGAAGTTTCAGAAAGACTTAATATGCCAAAAGAGTATGAAAGAATCTGCAAAATAATATCTGCCTTGCTATCAACTCATTCTTCTGATATTCTTACAACACCATCAGCTAAAGCGTTATCTGTGGGTTTACCTTTCGATCAAACAAGGGGTGAATTATTTGAAGCACTATTTCATGCTATTAAAGATGAATATTTTGTAGAAAGGGTTAACCGAAACAAAGACGAAGAATCTTTTAGGCTTTTCTCTTTCTTTGAAAGTTATTTTTCAAACTATATAGAAGGTACAGAATTTGAAATTGATGAAGCAAAACAAATTGTCGATTCTGGAATTCCAATTCCGCGCCGTGACGAAGACTCGCATGACATATTAGGGACATTTAAGGTACTATCTAATAGAGCCGAAATGAACCGTACTCCATCATCTATTGATGAACTATATTCAATCTTACAATCAAGACATTCAATACTTCTAGGAGGTCGCCCTCATCTAGAACCTGGTATTTTTAAAACAAGAAATAATAGAGCTGGGAATACAGAATTTGTGGATTATAAATTGGTAAAAGGGACATTAAACTATGGATATAAATTCTATTCAGCACTTAAAGACCCATTTGCACGTGCAATCTTTATGATGTTTATGATTAGCGAAGTGCACCCATTCAACGATGGTAATGGAAGAATTTCGCGTATAATGATGAATGCTGAGTTAGTAAAAGCAGAGCAAACAAGAATCATTGTTCCAACTGTTTTTAGGGAAGATTATATTTTAGCACTAAGAAAATTAACACGCCAGAAAGACCCTTCTGCATACGTAAATGTAATGGTAAAATTACAAAAGTTTAGTGACAACTTGTATGGAACAGATTTTACTGAGCTTAAAGAATATCTAAGAGCATGCAACGCATACGAAGAACCTTCACAAGCAAAATTGGAAATTATAGATAGGATTTTTAAATAATAAAAGCCACCTCACGTGGCTTTTATTGTTTTACAAGAAACTCTCTAAAGCGAGTTTGTAGGATTTTAATCCGAAGCCGGAGATGCAACCGCGGCAGACTGGAGTAAGGAAACTTTCGTGGCGGTAGCTTTCGCGAGCAAACACGTTGGAAAGGTGCACTTCTACTACTGGTGTGGTGATAGCCTTGATGGCATCGCCAATGGCAGTTCCCTGAACAGGGACAGACTCGGTGGAGATCGAACTGAGGAACATCTTCGCAGATACAT
>CALDPN010000072.1 GCA_937911235.1 uncultured Bacteroidales bacterium | reverse complement strand
TTACCACCATATTTAGGCAGTAGTGAAGGGTGAATATTTATCACTTTGTTTGGAAAAGCCTCAAGCATGTCGTTTGGCACTCGAAGTAGGAATCCAGCAAGCACAACCAAGTCTATATTGTTTTCCACAAGAAACTTAGTCACAGCCCCACTCTCAAAATCTGCTTTAGGCATTACATACGATGGCACACCAAGGTATTTACATCTTTCGTGCACATATACTTCCTTTCTATTAGAAATTACAAATGGAACCTCTACATCCTCTCTGCCTGAGAAATATTTTATAATATTCTCAGCATTACTACCTGAGCCTGACGCTAAAATTGCTACTTTTTTCATAAATTCAAATTCAGCCACAAAATTAATAAAAAATAAGGATTTTATAAAATTTAATTACGAACTTCGTTCGTGATTTTTGGCGGCACCTCGGCAAATTAAGTAAACTTATTTGCACTCGGTTTGCACAAAAATTCCTACCCCTAACTTTTTGATTTTTTATCAAAAAATCCTATTTTTGCAGTTAGAAATCAAAAAATACTATGTCATTCTTTAAACCTAACGCACCGCAATATAAATTCAACAAGAAAACCCTTAAGTACGAGAAGGTTGAATACACCTTTTGGTACAAGACTAAGGGTGTACTTCGATTTATATTTACAAGTGCACTACTAGGTTTTGCATTCTTCCTTTTCTTTATTTTCATTTTACCATCGCCATCGGCAAAAAAACTTCAAAAAGAAAATGAAGAAATAGCTACCCAATACGAAATTTTATCAAAAAAACTAGACCACGCCTTAGAGATAATGGATATTATCCAAGAGCGCGACAATAATTTCTACCGTGTAATGCTAGAAGCCGATTCTATCCCATATATACTAAGAACTGGCAACTACGACGCCACCGCTCGCTACGACAAATGGGACGACTTCCGCACAGCATCGCTAGTTAAAAGCACATCGAAAAAGATTGACAAACTAAACAGAATGCTTTACACCCAATCAAACTCTTTCGACGAGCTTATGGTGCTTGCAAAACAAAATGAAGATAAACTTCTTCACATTCCATCAATACAACCTATTCTAAACAAAGACCTTAAACGCACAGCATCTGGCTACGGCCGCCGTATAGACCCTATTTATAAAACCATTCGTTTCCACAAAGGTATGGACTTCTCTGCCCCAACAGGCACCGAAATTTTTGCCACAGCCGACGGTGTAATCGAAAAAATATCATGGGATAAAACAGGCTACGGCAACTGCGTTATTATAAATCACGGATACGGTTACATTACCCTATACGCACACTGCCACAAATTCCAAAAAGGTCTTAGAAAAGGTCTAAAAGTAAAACGTGGCGATGTGATAGCCTTTGTAGGAAACACAGGTAAATCTACAGGCCCTCACCTACACTACGAAGTAAGATACAAGGGCAAACCACAAAACCCTCAAAACTATTACTTCCAAGACCTATCACCAGAAGAATACGATAATATGGTACGTATTTCTTCAAACAGTTCAAAAACATTTGACTAATGAGTCAGGAAAAAGAAAAATATTATTATTCCATAACAGAGGTAGCAGAAATGTTTAAAATAAACGCCTCTACCCTTCGTTTTTGGGAAAAAGAATTTCCTACACTTAAGCCAGATACCAACCTAAAAGGCAACCGAAAATACACTAAAAAAGATATTGAACTCATAAAACAGATTCATTATTATAGTGTAACAAAAGGCATGACACTTAAAGGTGTAAAAGCACAACTAG
The DNA here is from genome assembly GCA_937911235.1 of uncultured Bacteroidales bacterium. Lineage (GTDB taxonomy): Bacteria > Bacteroidota > Bacteroidia > Bacteroidales > Paludibacteraceae > Enterocola. The sequence goes on along the minus strand of CALDPN010000072.1, from coordinate 6,797 downwards.
CAAGAAATAGAAACAAAAAATACGATAGTGTTTCTCTCATAGATGAATTATTATCCATAAGAGCCTCACTAGAAGAAATAAGAAAAGAACTAAACAACTTTAAGGATACACAATGAAACGTTTATTTATCATTATCGCTTCGCTAAGCATGTTACTTAGCGTTTATGCCAACGAACCTATCAAACAAGTTATTTTCATTATAGGTGACGGCATGGGACTAAACCAAATGTGCAAACTAGATTCTCCAAACCATTTTGAACGTGCAAATTACATTGGACTTTCAAAAACATACTCTGCAAGCCATAAAGTAACCGACTCTGCTGCAGGCGGCACTGCACTAGCATGTGGCGTAAAAACCAACAACGGCATGCTTGGTATGAATGCCGACTCAGTGGCAGTAAACTCAATACTTAACATACTTGGCAAGCAAGGCTTTAGCACAGGTATTGTAGCAAGCTGCAGAATAAACCACGCTACACCAGCATCATACTACGCACACCAAATAAATAGAGGTATGGATGCAGAAATCTTAGAAGACCTTTATGCAAATGGTCCAGACGTATTTGTAGCAGGTGGCAACAAACTTCTAAGCATCGAAAAACTAGAAAAAGCAGGTTATAAATATGTAAACAACATAGGCGACCTTCAAGCACAAGAAAACGGAAAAGTTGCTTGCGTACTTGCCACAGAAGATATGCCAAACGCCCTAGAACGTGGCAACGAAATCACCCTAGGCACAGCAGAAGCAATCCGCCTACTAGAAAAGAATGAAAAAGGCTTCTTCCTTATGATAGAAGGCTCACAAATAGACTGGGCAGGCCACGACAACAACGCCGACTATATGCTAGCAGAAATGCAAGACATCAATAAAGTAATTGGTCTTTGTTTCGACTACGCTGACGCAAACCCTGGCACACTTGTAATTATCACAGCCGACCACGAAACTGGTGGCACTACAATTGTAGGCGAAAACAAAGATTACAAATACACCACAGGCGACCACACAGGCGCTATGGTACCAGTTTATAGCTATGGTACTGGCGCAGATAACTTTAGTGGAATATTCGAAAACACCACATTTAAAGACAAAATTTTAAATTTATTGCAAGGTAAATAGCAGATTATTAAAAAAAAGCATTATCTTTGCACTCGTTTTGGCGCAATCTCTGTCAAGGCAATGTTTGGAACTTGTTATATTGCGTAATGTCAAACCAAAAAATAAATATTTAAAATGGATTTATTAAAAATTGCTGAAGCTGCATTCGCAACTGGTAAAGAAATGCCAGCTTTCAAAAGTGGTGACACAGTAACTATCTCTTACAAAATTATTGAAGGTAACAAAGAACGTATCCAACAATATCGTGGTGTAGTTATCAAAATCGTAGGTCACGGTAACAAAAAAAGATTTACTGTACGTAAAGTATCAGAAAACATTGGTGTAGAAAGAATTTTCCCATTCGATTCACCATTCATCGAAAAAGTAGAAGTAAACAAAGTTGGTAAAGTACGTCGTGCTAAACTTTATTACCTACGCTCATTAACTGGTAAAAAAGCTCGTATTAAAGACAAAAAACAATAATAATACCATATCAGTTGGATAAAAAAAGAGAAAATCGAATGATTTTCTCTTTTTTTTTATGCAAAAGTTTGCATAAACGTTTTTAATTCTTAATTTTGTATAGATTTTATTAAATTGTCATTCTGTGGAGAATAACATTTCCTTAAAACAGTTCACCCAAAAGGTAGAAGCATTAGTAAGACTTCTACAAGAAAAAGATGCTAAAATAGCATTATTAGAGGCAGAAAAGGAAGAACTTAGAAAGGAGATTAAACGTTCATACGCAGAAAATGTAGAATTGCAAAACAAATACGACAACTTGCAAGTAGCGCAAGCACTTATATCATTATCAAATAAAGATGTAGCAAGAGCCAAAGCTAAGTTGACGACAATGATGAAAACGATAGATAGATGTGTTGAAAAAATAAATGACGATAGCCATGAATAATGATAAACTTCAAATAAAGCTAAATATTCTAGGCACTGATTTTAAATTATACATCGAAAGGAGTGAAGAGGCTTATTACAGAAGAGCAGAAAGAGAAATTAATAAGATTCACACCAAATATTGTTCAAAATACTCATCAGTTAAAGATTATAACAAACTTTCTGGCATGACGCTTTTACACTTTGCTGTGAATTTATTGTACGAGAGAGACCAGTCTAATAACATCTCAGAGAGTTTATCAGAACTAAATAATCTAATAGGACAATACACCAAGGATTAAACCTATCCGCCCCACGTGTATGTTTTATATTTGCAATTCTATATTTGTCAGAAGACATGACAAATAAGAGTTGCATTTTTTATTTTAAAATTATTTATATACTATGGAAATTATATTTTATATAGCTGCATTTCTTGTGGGCTGTGTAATATCGATAGCAATCTTATTGATAACACAACAGCTTCGCGGAAAAAGCATAATCGTAACAGCTAAGGCAGAGGGGGAAGCCATAAAAAAAGCCAAACTTCTAGAAGTTAAAGAAAAATACATTCAACTAAAAAGCGAGTTTGACAAACAAGCTAACTCTAGAAACTCTAAACTTCAATCACAAGAAGCAAAACTAAACCAAAAAGAAAAACTTCTTGTAGCACAAGAAGAAAAGATTCTTAAAAAAGAAGGTGAACTAGAAACTCTAAAAACAAATCTAGAAAACCAACTAGAACTAGCAGAGAAGAAAGATCAAGAACTTGACAAACTTCATCAAAAAGCTATTGAAAAACTAGAAGCTATCGCAGGACTTTCTGCCGAAGAAGCTAAAAACGCCATGATTGAGTCTTTAAAAGACGAGGCTAAAACCGCTGCTATGCAGTACACCAACGAAATCATGGAAGAGGCTCGCATGAATGCCAATAAAGAAGCTAAAAAAGTTATCATCAACAGCATTCAACGCGTGGCAAGTGAAACTGCTATTGAAAACGCAGTAACAGTGTTCCACATTGAGTCTGACGAAATCAAAGGTAGAATTATTGGTCGCGAAGGCCGCAACATTAGAGCACTAGAAGCTGCCACTGGTGTGGAAATTGTAGTAGACGACACTCCAGAAGCTATCGTGCTTTCAGCATTCGACCCTGTGCGCCGTGAAATTGCTCGTCTATCACTTCACCAACTAGTGCAAGACGGACGTATCCACCCAGCACGTATCGAAGAAGTGGTTTCTAAAGTAACCAAACAAATTGAAGAAGAAATAGTAGAAATAGGCAAACGCACCACTATCGACCTTGGTATTCACGGTCTGCACCCAGAGTTAGTGCGTTTAATTGGTAAGATGAAATATCGTTCATCATACGGCCAAAACCTACTACAACACGCACGCGAAACTGCAAACCTATGTGCTGTGATGGCATCAGAACTAGGACTAAATCCAAAGAAAGCTCGCCGTGCAGGTCTGCTTCACGATATTGGCAAGGTAGCCGACGAAGAACCAGAACTACCACACGCACTACTAGGTATGAAGATTGCACAACGCTGTGGTGAAAAAGCAGATATCTGCAATGCAATTGGCGCTCACCACGACGAAGTAGAAATGCAAACCATGATTGCCCCTGTGGTACAAGCTTGCGACGCTATTTCAGGTGCACGTCCAGGTGCACGTAGAGAAATTGTAGAAGCATACATCAAACGCTTAAACGACCTTGAAAACCTAGCAATGAGCTATCCAGGCGTACAAAAAACCTACGCTATCCAAGCAGGTCGCGAACTACGCGTTATCGTGGGTGCCGACAAAATTAGCGACAAAGAAACCGAGCTACTATCTGGTCAAATTGCACAACGCATTCAAGACGAAATGACCTACCCAGGACAAGTGAAAATCACTGTCATTCGCGAGGTTCGTTCAGTAGCGGTAGCGAAATAAGCACCCTTCTGGGTACCGTGCGAAGCACGTAAATTAAATAAGGATTGCTCCGAAAATAAAATAGGCATCGAATGATGCTAGCACCCTTCTGGGTGCCGCGCGTAGCGCGTTGATATGAAGAATGAATAGCTCCGCAAATAAAAATAGGTATCACGAATGTGATACCTATTTTTATTTGTGGAGCTGGAGGGGATTGAACCCTCGTCCAAACGAGGAAATAACGTGCTTTCTACATGCTTATCTCTGCCTTCATTTTCGTCTCGCAACAAGACCAGAGCCACCAATTACGAGCTTATCTTCTAAAGTTTAATACCTTTATCGAAGCCTAAAGGTACGAGTTCCGATATTGTAGCACCTCCGTTTCATCCTGCCTCAGAACAGCGGCCAATGGGAGATGTCTTGTCCAATCACCTTGTGAAAGGATAAAGCTAATCTACTATACTTCGATTAAGCAGCAAGAGCGTAAGTATTTTCGCCAGTTATAGTTTCGAAAGTTCAGATTATAGAGCCCACTTACAACGCTCTGCATGCTTACACCTTAGTTCTGCTCGCTGTCAAAGCCAGTCAGCCCCTAAGGGACCGCAAAGATAATATCTTCGCCCAATATCTTCCAAATTTTTTCGCTAAAAATATATTACAAATATATTACAAAATTCCAATTCTCATCACAAATTTTCACAAATTTCTGCACATTTAACATATTTTTGTGCAAAACTCACCCTACAAACTGCACAAAACCACTACTTTTGTGCACAAATTTTCACCCTAACCCAATAGGAGTTTAGTAATTACTAACTCCTAACTAAAAAAAAAAGAACAATGACAAAAATTAAAGGTACCAATGTGCTTATCACCGGCGGTGGTTCAGGCATTGGCAGAATCATGGGACGCATTGTCCTAGAAAAAGGTGCACACAGCCTTACCATTTGGGATATCAACGAAGATAATATGGCTAGCACCAAAGCCGAGTTAAATGGCAAAGGCAAAGTTTACACCCAAAAGGTAGATGTATCAAACCCTACATCGGTAGAAGAGGCTGCAAGTGTGGCAACGAAAAATACTGGTGGCATCGACATTGTGATTAACTGTGCAGGCATTGTGGCAAACAACAAAACATTTGCAGAGCAAAGCGTTGGCGACATCACTCGCACCATGAACATCAATGCCACAGCACCAATGCTAGTAACCCTAGCCTTCCTACCAGGCATGATAGAAAGAAACTTCGGCCACGTGTGCAATATCGCCTCTGCCGCAGGTATGATTTCAAACCCACGCATGTCTGTGTACGCAGCCAGCAAATGGGCAGTAACAGGTTGGTCAGACTCACTACGCATAGAACTTAAACAAGCAAAAAGCAATGTAAAAGTGAGCACCGTGGCACCATACTTCATTAGCACAGGTATGTTCAACGGAGTAAAATCTCGCTTCTTCCCTATCCTAAAACCAGAACCTACTGCAAAAAAAATCATCAAAGCAATTGAAAAGAACAAATGGTTTAAAGGACTTCCATTTGGATTCCATTTCATTCGCTTCTGTCAGGCAGTGTTACCAATAAACCTATTCGACTTCATCTTTGGTGAAGTAGTAGGCATCTTCCACGGAATGGAAAATTTCACCGGTAGAAAGTAAATAAAATGAGTAAGCCATTGGGCTTACTCATTATTCTTATTCTCCTGTACTATCCTTGCATCTTCAAACATTTTCTTCATGGTTGGATTGCCACGAGTCAATTTCTTTATTGTTAAATCGTCAGTGTCATTATTGGCAAGTCTTAGATAGTTTTCTGAAGCAAGAAGTTCTTTCTTCATATCCTGAAGATTCTTTATCGCTTTGTCTATATCATCCACAGCCTTCATAAACTTAGCACTTGCACTAGTATAGTGTTTGCCAAATTTCTCTTTAAAATCATTAATCTTATTTTCAAAGTTTGTAATATCCACAGATTGTTGGCGTGCTCTAATCAACTCCTTCTTATACTCAATCGTGTTCTTAGAAGCCTGTGAAAGAAGTGAAATGATTGGTAAAAAGAATTGAGGACGCACCACATACATTTTTGGATAGCGGTAAGACACATCCACAATACCACCATTGTAAAACTCATTGTCTTGCTCAAGTAGCGACACCAAAACAGCATATTCACAACCCTTTTCTCTTCTATCCTTATCTAGTTTTTCAAAGAAATGTTCGTTTTTATGCTTAGTGGCAGTTGTATCCATCTCATTTTTCATCTCAAACATTATAGAGATATACTCTGTATGCTCCTCATCATAATCTTTGAAAATAAAGTCACCTTTACTACCAGTAGCCGAATCATTATCCTTTTCAAAATAAGCATTAGGGAACATCGTAGTTCGATATCTATTAAACTCAATTTCACAATGAGCCTCAAGAGTTTCCCCTACCATCTTAGTAGAAAGTTTTGCCTTTAAATCCTTGTAATAATCTACCATTTCTTGTTTTTCCTTAAGTTGACGCTCATAACTCTCCTTAATATTATTTTCACGAATTATAGCCTCATTCTTCTTAAGTTCCAACTCACTTTTTAGCCTTAGCAAATCATTTTCCTTGCTTTGCAGAGTATCTTTATATCTGCCTTGCTCTTCCATCAAAGCGATGCGTATCTTATCCTCATTTTGTGCAATTTGTGTATTAAGCTGAGACTTAAGAAGAAGAATCTCCTTATCCTTATCAGAAAGTTCTGCTTGTTTTGAATTCAACTTACTTTGATACTCCTGACTTATCTTTATGGTGTTGGCCTCTTGTTGCAACTGATTTTGCTTCTGTATTTCAGCCACACGATTATTCACCTCTGCCTCAAACTCCTTACTTCTCACTTGACCAACAATAGCTGCATAATCTGCCTCATCCACAGAAAACA
>CALDPN010000071.1 GCA_937911235.1 uncultured Bacteroidales bacterium | reverse complement strand
GAACATTTACACAGGCGTCGCCGGGCTACGCCCTCTGACACCTGCCTACAAAAAAGAACCACACCCTATGGGCGTGGTAAATTTACATATTTAACTCCTAACGTGCCTGTAGAACTTCCATGCGGTTTGCATCCAAACGGATAAATGTGAATAGAAGCAGTGTGAAGCCCCAAAGCGACGAACCTCCGTAGCTGATGAGTGGAAGTGGAATACCAATCACGGGAGTGATGCCTGTAACCATCCCTAAATTTATAAAGAAGTGGAAGAGGAATATACAAACTATTCCGTAGCCATAAATGCGCGAGAAGGCGGAGCGTTGCCTTTCGGCAAGGTATATCAGTCTTATCATAAGAGTGGCATAAATAAGAATAAATAGGGTAGAACCCATAAATCCCCATTCCTCTGCAATGGTACAGAAGATGAAGTCGGTATCTTGTTCTGGTACGTAGTTTAGTTTTGTTTGAGTGCCGTTTAGATATCCTTTACCTGCAATGCCTCCAGAGCCAATAGCAATTTGAGACTGTCTCACATTGTAGCCCGCTCCTTGAGGGTCGTCTTCAAGACCCAAAACAATCTTGATACGTATTTGTTGGTGAGGTGCTAGTACATTGTTGAATGCGTAGTTTGCACTGCCAGATATAGCAATAGAAAGCAGCAAGAAACTAGCTATTAGCATATAAGTTCTTCGGTGCATTATAAATCCCCAAACAAGCAGGAATATTATACTCACGCCAATGCTTAGTGCAGCCGCGTGCCAAGTTTTAAAGGCAGGTATTAGGTTTGCAAGTGTTATGCCCACGGCATAAATGCCTACATTTATTCCTAAAAAAGTAAAGAAACAAGTAGTATCTTTGGTGTATATTCTAAGGAATATTAGAGAAGTAATAATGGCAATTACAAACACTAAAATGAAGCCGTAAAGTTCTGGAATATCCACACCAACCACAGCATCTGGTAGGTTGTTGTATCTAAGTACGAGCACAAAAAACACAATAGCAAACACACCGAGTAGAAGAATTATTCCGTTCATACCTTCTCTAAAAAGCAGCAGGAAGAATGAGAAAAACACAAGTGCAGAACCAGTTTCGCTTTGTGCAATAATAATTATAGCAGGAAGAAGAATAATGCCTACAGCAAGCATTAAGTCTCTATTTTTGCTTAGGTCTCTTTGCGATTTGCTTAAGAATGCAGATAGGCACAAACAAGTGGCATATTTCGCAAATTCGGCAGGCTGTATCTTAAATGCTCCAAAGTTTAGCCACGAATGCGAACCTTTGGTGTCTGTGGCCAAAAAGATAGTAGCAATGAGCAGTATTATCATGAGCACGTAAAACACGTACGCAATATTGCTATAGAATTTACTGTCTATAGTAAGTACCATAGAGCCCAAAAGCAGTGCAGTGGCAATCCAAATAATTTGTTTGCCATGGTTTGCAGAAAAATTAAAAATCTCGGCATTGTCGTAGTCGTAACAAGCAGCATAGATTGTGCACCAACCTATAAAAATAAGGATTAGGTAAAGACCAATGGTCCACCAATCTAGCATTTTTAATATGTTCTGTTTTCTTCTCACTTTATTATTCTTTTGGCTCAATTACTGTTTCCATCATGCGTTTTTCAAGGTACAATCTTTTAGGAGCAATGCTTCTGTGTAAATACTTTTCTATCATTAGACTCGCAATAGGCACAGCCCATGTAGCACCAAAACCAGAGTTTTCCACATACACAGCAATTGCTATTTTAGGATTGTCTTTAGGAGCAAAAGCCATAAAAATAGAGTGGTCTTCGCCGTGTGGGTTTTGTGCAGTACCAGTTTTACCACAGTAGTTAATTCCCTCAATTTGTCCATTGAAACGAGCAGTACCTTTTGTTACTACCGCTTCCATACCTTCTTGCACCACATCGAAATATTTCTCTTCAATATCAACCACGTGTTTGGTGGTATAGGCAGAGTCTATCTCACCGCCCTCTATATTCTTAATAATATGAGGAGTATAGAAATATCCCTTGTTTGCAATAAGAGCAGCAAGGTTTGCAATTTGTATTGGAGTGGCCAAAATCTCTCCCTGACCAATAGAAGTGGAAATAATAGTAGAAGACTTCCAACGGTTTTTACCATAAATCTTGTCGTATGTGGTAGATTTATAAATCACGCCACCCTTTTCGTTTGGGAAGTCTATGCCAAGTGGAGTGCCAAATCCCATAGACATTACATAGTCTCTCCACACATTGTATGCACCATCTGTGGTACCATATTTGCCTAGGTTTAGGTCTAAGAAATTTCTTAAACAATAACCATAATAGGCATTGCAAGAGTGCTGAATAGAACCACGCAAATCGAGTGGAGATTTGTGCTCGTGGCATCCCATTTT
>CALDPN010000070.1 GCA_937911235.1 uncultured Bacteroidales bacterium | reverse complement strand
TCGCTTAAAAAAGAACCTCATTTGGCAGCGCTTTATAAAAATAAATACGCAGAAATACGTGATAATGCCCTAAAAGCACAACCTGTTGCACACGAAAATAGAGAGTTTGTAGATTGGTCTTGCGAAGAGATCAAACCGTTTAATCCTCTAAATGAGGTGGTTGAAAACACACCTTCGCTAGAAGAACTAGAAAACCATATCAATTGGAAAGCATATTTTGCAGCATGGCAAGTGAAAGGTGAGTGGGCTGAAAAAGTAAAATCCGACTTACTTACATTGCTTGAAGAACTACAGAAAAAAGATAATTGGACTTATAAGGCTGTGTATAAAGTAGTTGAAGCACATTCAGAAGGTGATAATATCATTTTAGCAAATAACAAGTGTGAATGTTGCCACGGCAAAATCCTACCTTTGAAGCGTGAATCAGACAAATCTGCTTGTCTTTCAGACTTTGTGTCACCTGAAAAAGACTTTGTAGGTGTGTTTGCCACATCTGTGAATGTGGAAAATATCTTAACTACATTGCGCGGCGAGGGCAGAGAATACGACGCTATGCTACTTCAACTGTTTGCCGATAGGCTTGCCGAAGCACTTTCTGTATGGCAATATGAAAAGGTAAAACTGCAATGGGTTGTGGAAAATATGATTCGTCCAGCAGTGGGTTATTCATGTCTTCCAAACCACAATTTAAAACAAGATTTATTAGAACTTTTAGAAAATAAAATAGATATAACACTTACAGAAACAGGTGCAATGATACCAGTTTCTTCTGTTTGTGGTCTTTATATTAGTAATTCTAAAGCAAAATATTTTTAAGATATGAACGTATCGGAACTTTTAAAAAACACAGATAAAACACTTTTCTCATTTGAAGTGTTGCCTCCGCTAAAAGGTCGTGGCATTGATGCTATTTATCAAACCATAGACTCGCTTTTGGAATTCAACCCTGCATATATCAACATCACTTCTCATGCTGCCGACGAGCAATATAGACAAAATGCCGATGGTACTTTCGACAAAGTGATGGTGCACAAACGCCCTAGTACTGTGGCTTCTGCTGCGGCTATTAAGTATAAGTACAACATAGAGGTGGTACCACATATTATATGTAGTGGTCTAAATGCAGAGGAAATTGAAAATATTCTGATAGACTTAGATTTCCTAGACCTTCACAACCTATTTGTACTTCGTGGCGACCCTCAAAAAGGACTTCGCCGTTTTGCACCAAAGGTAGGCGGACACGAGCATACCACAGAACTTATGCAGCAGATAATCAAAATGAATAGTGGAATTTATTCCGACGATTCGATAAAAAATTCTGTGGCTACTCACTTCACAATGGGTGTAGCTGGCTATCCAGAAAAACACCTTGAGGCTCCAAATATGGAAACAGACCTATTCTATTTAAAAGAAAAAGTGCGTCTGGGTGCAAAATATGTGGTAACCCAACTTTTCTTTGATAACCAAAAATATTTCGACTTTGTGCGTATGTGTCGTGCAGAAGGAATCGATGTGCCTATCGTGCCAGGTCTTAAACCAATTTCTGGTCTAAACGATATTAAACTACTTCCTCAAACATTTAATATCGACATACCAGAAGATTTAGTTAAGGCGCTTGATGCTTGCAAATCTAACGAAGAGGCACGTGCTGTAGGTGTAGAATGGTCTATTGCTCAATGTAAAGAACTTATGAAGTTTGGCGTGCCAGCACTTCACTTCTACACACTTGGTCAAGCTGCGAGCGTAAAGAAAATATGTAAGGAAGTGTTTTAATGTTTTTTATATATGGCAATCACAAGTAAAACGAGAAAAGAATTATGGGCGAAATCAGGGAACCGCTGTGCTATATGTAAAAAGGAACTTGTGGATCAGATTTCTAAAGTTGAAGGTAGTTTTATTGTTGGAGATGAGTGTCATATTATAAGTAGTAGTGTAGAAGGACCTCGGTATAAACCAGGGGTAGAAGATTATGACTCATATGATAATTTAATTTTATTGTGTAAGAATCACCATCGAGAGATAGATGAGAATTGTACTTCGTACACAGAGGAACTTTTGCATTATATCAAGACGTTGCACGAAAACTGGGTAAAAGAGACGTTGGATAGTAGTTTATCGGGAGAGGTAAGTGTACGTAAGCCTCGTTTTATTAAACGTATAGTTTCTGGAAAAGAATTATTAAATATCTTTCATCAAGTTGCATTTATTTATAGAGACTACGATGAACCTGCTGATGAGGAGGTGTGTGTTTATATTGCAGATATTTTTCAATATTTTGCTGATCTTATAGATGTTTATAGCGATCTAGAAGTTTCAGAACAAATAAAAGAAGGTCAAAACTTATCTCGCATAATTAATGAATTAAAAGATAAGGGATATTATGTATATGCAGAGAACCATAAAATAAAATTGACAGGAGATAATCCAATAATTTGTAATGCTTGTACAATTATATTAAAAAAACATGATTGCGATGGACTTTATTGTATATACAATTAATCTAGCATTAAAGGTCAACTTACGCACTTTATGTTGTAGATTTTTATGTTTTAAATTTAATGAGTTTATTAAATCTTAATTCTGATTTTTTTATTAAGAGGATTGATTTTCTTGAAAAAATCACTATTTTTGTAAATATAAAATTAATTGTCTCATATTAATTTATTATAATTTTTTTCTTTTAGATTATGATACTTTATTAAGATAAAGGTTATCTTATTCTACTTGGTTTAATTTATATAATTTTATTCTTTTCTTTAATTTTGTACGAAGATGAAAATGGAACTAGAGAACAAGGATTGGAAAGAAACCGATCTAAACGTGGATAGCTTATGGTTAATACCTGAGCGAGGAAAATATGGTAAACATAAAAATATTTATCACGGTAATTTTATACCGCAAATACCTAATCAATTAATAAGAAGGTATACAAAAATAGGAGAAACAGTCTTAGAACTGTTCTCTGGTAGTGGAACAACGTTATACGAATGCGAAGAATTAAAGAGAGATTACATTGGTTTTGATATTAATACAGATATTATCGATTATGTTAATTCCAATATGAATAATTCTTCTATGATAAATTGGCGCAACTCATCGCACAACTGCGGTAGTTGCGACACCTTGAGCCGACGTAAATCGTCTGGGTATTGTATCGCATTCAGTATATGCTTGTTGGTCTCTTTGCTCATTTCAATAAATGATTATCTGTACAAAATTAGTGCAAGGAGAGTGAAAATGCAAGTTTTAATCGCGATTTTCCGAATTGGAAGCTAATTTCAGACCGCGGAGTAAGCAAAAGGTGATAATGGTGAACGAAATTGCAAGTTTTACTTGTGATTTCGGTGGAAATG
>CALDPN010000069.1 GCA_937911235.1 uncultured Bacteroidales bacterium | reverse complement strand
ATTTTCATATCTTTTTCTGTTTTGTCAAGACCGTATGCAAGAGCAGCAGCTGTTGGTTCGTTTACGATACGTTTTACTTGAAGACCAGCGATTTCACCTGCTTCTTTAGTTGCTTGACGTTGAGCATCGTTGAAGTATGCAGGCACTGTAATCACAGCTTCTGTCACTTCAGAACCTAAGTAATCTTCTGCAGTTTTTTTCATTTTTTGAAGCACCATTGCAGAGATTTCTTGTGGTGTATATTGACGACCATCAATGTTTACACGTGGAGTGTTATTGTCACCTTTTTCTACTACGTAAGGAATGCGTGAAATTTCTTTAGAAACATTGTCAAAAGATTCACCCATAAAACGTTTAATAGAGAAAATAGTTTTTTTAGGGTTTGTGATAGCTTGACGTTTTGCAGGATCACCTACTTTACGTTCGCCACCGTCGATAAATGCCACGATAGAAGGAGTTGTACGTTTACCTTCAGCATTTGTGATAACGATAGGTTCGTTACCTTCCATTACAGAAACACAAGAGTTTGTTGTTCCTAAGTCAATACCAATAATTTTTCCCATAATTGTAATATTTTATTTTGTTATTATTTCATTGTTATTAGGCGACCGCGCCTTCACTTATACTACTGCAATTTTCGTGCCAACTTTATTTTTTGACAAATTTGTCTCTGACATATAATATTTTTTTGTACTTTTGCTATGCATGTCATTTAAAAACACAGATAAAATAGCAGATATTATAGAGCGAGACTTCAAGCAAGTATTGCTTCTAGAGCATTTGGGAGTGCCTTTTATAGTAAAAGAGAAAACTGTAGAAGACATTTGTAGGGAAAATAATATCAATCCTACACTTTATCTTCACTTTGCCACCCTATTTGCCAATAAAACTGTGAAAAATGTACCAGATTTCAACTTAGATGACATAAAATGTGTAGTTAAATACCTTCAAAACTGTCACAATTACTACCTAAACGAGCGTGCAAATAAAATAATTAAGTACGTGACGCAGATTTCTCAAGAAACAAATTGTGCGGGCATTAAACTGCTTGAAGACTTTGTTCAAAACTATATCGATGAAATCAAAAAACACTTTGCCTACGAAAACGACATAGTGTTTCCATATATGATTTCACTAGCAAACCAAAGCAACTCAGCCCCAAAGCACACTGCAAGCTCTGCCTCACAAGCCGACTATAGCGTAATCGACTACAAACATCATCACGACAATATCGACGACAAACTAGCTGATATAAAAGGACTTATTATTAAATATCTTCCATTTGAAGATAAAAACAACCTGCGTCGCAAACTGCTAAACTGTCTTTTCGACCTAGAACACGACTTAAAAATCCACACATTAATAGAAGACACAGTGCTTATTCCACTTGTGGAAAAATTTGAGGGCAAAACACCAAATATCATTTCTACATCTGCTCCTGCAGTACAAATAGCAGAAAACCCAAATATAGAACTTACAGACAGAGAAATAGATGTACTACGACTTTTACTTGCAGGGAACTCAAACAAAGAAGTGGCAGACAAACTAAACATTAGCACACATACAGTGATTTCTCACAGAAAAAACATCACTTCTAAAACTAGCATCAAATCTCTTGCTGGTCTCACTATTTATGCCATCCAAAACGGCATTATAGAAATGTCGGACTTCACAAACTAACTACACCTCATTATATATATCCCTAAAAATAGGGATACAAAAACCTAAAAAATTGGGATTGACTCATAGGTAGGGTTTAAAGTACCTTTGCAGTGCAAAACAAAAAATGCAAAATCAGTACAAATTAAACCTTAACATTAATGAGAAAAATATTCTTTACACTAACACTTATTACTATTCCTATTTTATCTATCTTTGCAAGTGGGGAAAAAGAGACAAATCTTGGTGGACAGATAGATGTTTATGCAGAATATTCTCCTATAGACGAAGTTACACTATCACTAGGCGAAGAAATTTCATTTGCAAACTTTCTAGCTCCAGAAAATGGTTTGTTTGATGCCTGCAAAACAGTATTTGCAGCCACCTACACACCACATCCAAATATTGCACTAGAAGCAGGATACGAATTCCTTTATTCAAACGCTGAAGTAATGGAGCACTGTGCAAAACTTTCTGCTATACCACAAGTGGAACTTGGTGATTTTGCACTTTCTCTGCAAGAAACAGCGCAAATGACATACGCCACAGCAGACAAGTCTTACAGTTGGCAACTAGTATCTAAATTGGAACTCGCATACACCATTCCTGTGGCACCACTTTCTGCCTATATTTACGCAGAAATGACAAACCCACTACAGCGTCCGGTCGCTGAGCCTGTCGCGGTCACTGAGCCTGTCGAAGTGCCCGCTCAAAACACACCATCCCCTTGGTACGACGAAATTTGTTACAGAGCAGGACTAGATTGGAGCATCGACGAGATAAACACATTAGGCATATATTATGAATTTTCTCACACAGTAGATTCATATTCACATTTAATAGGTATAGGTTACACCGCTAGTTTTTAACTATAAAAACAGATAACAATGAAATTATCAGAAATAAAAATGGGCGACAGTGCCATCATTGCAAAAGTACACGGCACTGGAAAATTTAGAAGACGAATCATCGAAATGGGATTCGTTAGAGGACAAAAAGTGGAAGTTCTTATCGGCGCTCCGCTCAAAGACCCTATTAAATACAAAATTATGGACTACGAGGTTTCACTTAGAAGAAACGAAGCCGAATTTATAGAAGTAGTAAGCATAAACGAAAAAGAAACTGCCATAAAATCAGACAATTATGGCACTATCGAATACGACCCTATCTCTATTGCTAAAAAGAAAGGTAACACTATCAACATTGCCTTAGTAGGTAACCCAAACGCAGGTAAGACCTCTCTTTTCAATATTGCCTCTGGCAAACACGAGCACGTGGGCAACTACACTGGCGTAACCGTAGATGCAAAAGAAGGAAATATCGACTACAAAGGTTATCACCTAAACATTTTCGACCTTCCTGGCACATACTCACTTACCGCATATTCTCCAGAGGAAGTATTTGTGCGTAAGCATATTATGGAGCAAGACCCAGACCTTATTATCAATGTGGTTTCTGCCTCAAACCTAGAAAGAAATCTATATCTTACCACCCAACTCATAGATATGGACATTCCTATGGTTATTGCACTAAATATGTACGACGAACTAGAAAACAGCGGCGCAAAACTAAACTATAAAGAACTTTCAAATATGCTTGGAATTTCCATCATTCCTACTCAGGCAAAAGATGGATTTACAGAAAATAGTGGCATTCCCGAACTTTTCGACGCAGTTATTAGCACATACGAAGGCAAAAACGCTACCACAAAACACATTCACATCAACCACGGTGGCGACCTTCAAATAGCTATAAATCACATAAATAAGCTAATAAAGAAGTCTGACAACTACCAAAACCACTTCTCTAGCCGTTTCTTTGCCGTAAAACTACTTGAAAACGACAAAGGCGCAGAAGATTTTGTAAAAACACTTAGCAACGCAGACGAAATTTTAGCATACAAGGAAAAAACTGTTCCTCACATTGAAGCAGAACTAGACGAAGACTGCGAGTCTGCCATCATCAATGCAAAATATGGTTTCATTAGCGGAGCGTTAAACGAAACTTACACCGAGCCAAAAAGAAAAAACACAGGACTAACCAATATTTTAGACCCTATTGTAACCAACAAATTCCTTGGTTACCCTATCTTCATCCTATTTATGTGGCTAATGTTTGAATGCACATTTGTGCTTGGCGCATATCCACAAGATTGGTTAGACGCAGGCGTAGGTATGCTCAACGAATACTTAGCAGGCGTATTGCCAGCAGGTCCATTAACCGACCTACTTCTAGACGGTATCATTAGCGGTGTGGGCGGAGTACTAGTTTTCCTACCAAACATCCTTATTTTATACTTCTTTATCTCACTAATGGAAGACTCTGGCTACCTATCTCGCGCCGCCTTCATTATGGATAAAATTATGCATAAAATGGGACTTCACGGAAAATCTTTCGTGCCAATGCTAATGGGATTTGGTTGCAACGTTCCTGCCATTATGGCCACAAGAACCCTTGAAACCAAGCACAGCAGACTTATTACTATGCTAGTAATTCCGTTTATGTCTTGCACCGCCAGACTCCCAGTTTATGTACTTTTCTCAAAAATATTCTTCCCTCAGCACGCCTCTAGCGTAATGCTTCTGTTATACGTGTTAGGCATACTTGTAGCCGTGATTTCTGCCAGAATATTCAAACGCTTTATGATTAAGGGCGACGAAACACCATTCGTTATGGAACTACCTCCATATCGCGTGCCAACCCTTAAATCTGCCATTCACCACATGTGGGAAAAATCTGTTCAATACCTAAAGAAAATGGGTACTCTGATTCTATTTGCATCTGTAATCATCTGGGCATTAGGCTATTTCCCTATGGCAAAAGACGAAAATGTAACAGCATCTGAACAACTAGAACAAAGCTACATAGGTAGAATTGGCAAATTTATTGAGCCAGTAATCGAACCACTAGGTTACAACTGGAAAATGGGTATCGGTATTGTCGCAGGTCTTCCTGCTAAAGAACTTGTAGTAAGCACATTAAGTGTACTTTATACAGACAGCGACGAAGAGACAGAAGAAAGCAACATTCTTGCAGCAGCTATGAAAAGTGAAGTAAGAGCAGATGGTACACCACTTTACACTCCTGCCACCGTACTTTCATACCTAGTATTTATCTTGCTTTGCTTCCCATGTATCGCCACCATTATGGCAATAAAATCTGAAAGTGGCAGTTGGAAATGGGCATTATTCTCTGCCCTTTACACCACTGGCGTGGCATGGATTATAGCATTTGCAGTGTATAAAATAGGAGGACTATTCTTATGATTTTTCAATGGATAGCACTAGGAATAATACTTTTTATTACAGTATTTTTCTTTGTAAGGTATATTATTAATAGTATAAAAGGCAAAAACAAGTGCTCATGTTGCACCAAAGATTGCCCGCTACGAAGAGTTAGAAGTTAGGAGTTTGTCAAATCTCCTAACTTTTTTGTATCTTTGCAATCCACAAAAAACAAAAAATTATGATACAAAAAAACAAAGGTTTAACCGAAGCAGAAGTATTAAAAAGTCGTGAAGAGCACGGCGTAAACCTTCTTACTCCACCAAAAGAAACTCCATGGTGGCAACTTTACCTAGAAAAATTTAAAGACCCTATCATAATTATCCTACTTGTTGCCACAGCCATTTCACTTGGTTTTGGCATTATGGAAGGCAACTTCACCGAGTCTATTGGTATCATCGTAGCCATTTTAATTGCCACTGGCGTAGGTTTTTGGCAAGAATACAGCGCCAAAAAGAAATTTGACGCTATGAAAAGCGACAAAGACTACGAAATGGTAAAAGTGCGTCGCGATGGCAATGTAATAGAAATTACCAAAGACCAACTTGTTGTGGGAGACGTAGTTATACTTTCTGCTGGCGACGAAATCCCTGCAGATATTGAACTTTACGAAGCCACCGACATGAAGGTACAAGAAGCAGCTATGACTGGCGAATCTGTTGGAGTTTCAAAATACCCACTTGACAGTCCATACACAGGTTCAGGATTCGCTCCAAACCTACTTCTTCGTGGCACCACCATAGAACAAGGCATGGGCGAAGGCATTGTAGTAAAAGTTGGCGACGAAACAGAAATTGGTAAAACTACACGCCTTGCCTCTGTAGAAACAGGCAACAAAACCCCACTAGAAGAAAAGCTAGATGAACTAGCATCTAAGATAAGCAATATAGCTTTCTTTGTAGCAGGCCTTATGTTTGTGATGTTCAACGTTCTTCATTGGTTAAGAGGAGCAGAATTTGCATGGAATCTTGAACTTCTTCTCACAGAAATCGAATTCCTAATGGGCGCTGTAGTAATTGTAATTGTCGCAGTACCAGAGGGTTTACCACTTTCAGTAACCATGGCACTTGCATTTTCTATGAAAACTATGGCAAAAGAAAACAACCTAGTGAAGAAAATGCACGCTTGCGAAACCATTGGCGCTGTAAACGTAATTTTCACCGACAAAACAGGTACTCTTACCCAAAACTGCATGACTGTGGTAGAAAAAAGCGTTAAAAAAGAAGACGAAGACCTATTTAATATAATAGGTGCAATAAACTCTACTGCAAACTTCTCAAACGAAAATCTTGTTTTAGGCAACCCTACCGAGTCTGCTATCTTAAAATCTATTGGTTTACAAGGTACTACAGACATCCGTAGCGAATACAATATTCTAAATCGCATTCCATTTTCAAGCGCATGGAAATATATGTTGACCCATGCAAAAAGCGAGAAAACAGGAAAAGAAATAATGGTAATAAAGGGTGCTCCAGAAGTGATTTCTAAAATAATAGGAGTAAACGAATACCTTGCCGAAGTGGCTACCCAACAAGAACGTGGACGTCGTGCCATATCTGCAGCAGTAATCAACTCTACCGATTTCAACAAAATTAAAGAAGAACTTGAAGCAGGCAAATCTCTTGCAAACTGCACATACATAGGCACTTGGTTTATCGAAGACCCTGTGCGTCCAGACGTGCCTATCGCCATTGAAAAATGCTATACAGCAGGCATCGACGTAGTAATGATGACAGGCGACAATATTAAAACAGGTAGTGAGATTGCACGTCAAGCTGGCTTTACAAATATCTGGGCAATAGAAGCAAAAGACTTCACAGAAGCTATCAAAAAACCACAAAATGGTCGTGCATATCCAAATGTTATCACTCGTTGCACACCTAGCAACAAACTCGACATTTTGCAATGGATGCAATCTAAAAACTACGTTTGTGCCATGACAGGCGATGGTGTAAACGACTCTCCTAGCTTAAATCACGCAGACGTAGGCATCGCTATGGGTACAGGCACATCAGTTGCAAAAGAAGCTGCAGACATCGTTCTTCTAGACGACGCATTCCCATCTATCGTAACAGGCGTTAAATGGGGACGTTCACTATACAAAAACATTCAAAACTTCCTATATCTGCAACTTTCTATCAACATTTCAGCATGTCTTATTGCTGTATTTAGTCCACTTGTTGGTGTTACAATGCCATTTACAGTAACACAATTCCTTTGGATAAACCTTGTAATGGACTCACTTGCAGCCATAGCCCTTGCATCAGAACCTGCAGATGAAAAAGTTCTTTTAGACAAACCAAGAGACAAAAAAGAATTTATCATAAACAAGTCATTAGGCAAAGCAATCTTTGGTTTTGGAGGATTCATTTGGGCACTTTGCCTTATCATTCTTTTCGGAATGGAAAACACAGAACTATTAAGAAAATACGAGTTAAATAGCCTTGTAAACTTCTTTGAAAACATGAATCTTACCATATTCTTTGCCACATACATGTGCATAAACTGGTGGAATATGTTCAATGCACGTGTTGTAGGCAAAAATAAATCAATATTTGACGGATTGCTAAAAAATTCTAAGTTTATAGGTATTCTAGTCTTTATTTTAGTAGTTACCATTATTATAGTGCAAGTAGGTGGCGAAGTATTTAGCACAGAACCACTTTCTCTGAATACATGGCTAACTATTATCCTTGTTACATCACCAGTTTGCTGGGTAAGAGAACTATATTTCCAACTTATAGGCAAAAGAAAATAAAAATTTATAGGTAAATAACTCCTAATTGCTAACTTTTTATTATCTTTGCAGACAGAACTTTTTACTACGAAACTAATTTTTAA
>CALDPN010000068.1 GCA_937911235.1 uncultured Bacteroidales bacterium | reverse complement strand
AATTTTTATAATATAAAAAATGTAATACATTGGAATACATTAGGATATAAAAAATATAATAATGATGTTCCTTTTTACTTAACTTTTGGAATAGAACATAATTTTACCCATCATTGCGGATATTGGAATTATCAAACTAAAGAATATTTTAATGATCATAATTACTCAAATCTAAGAGCAAATGCAGGTATAATAATAAATTTATTTAAATCAACAAGAATAACAGGTAAAGCGCAAATTATTACAACTGGTTATCATGCTGGGGATTTTAATATAGCTGGTCAATGGAAGCAATTTTTAGGAACATCTAATAAAAATTTAGGTGTGTTAAAATTTGATGTAGACATAAATAGACAATCACCTGATTGGTTTGAAGAATATTATTATTCCAATAATTTTAGATGGAATAATGATTTTGATGCATCAACATCTCTTTTGGTAAAAGGTTCTTATGAACTTCCTTTTGTAACAATAGGATTCAAGCAGACTACGATTGATGATTATGTATATTTTGGAACTGATGCTAAACCAAAGCAATATTCTGGAACGTTGAGTATAAGTTCTTTATATTCAACATTTAACTTTAAATTTAATAAGTTTGAGATGATAGGTTTTGCTTCATTACAATCCACAAATAATAAGGATATAATACATCTTCCTAGTTTTCAAGCAAAAATGAAAGTTGCTTACAATATAACTTTGGTTAAGAATAATTCAATGATGCAACCTAGTCTGACTATTAAATATTTTACAAAATATTATGCAGATGCATATATGCCAGCATTAAGAACGTTTTATTTGCAGAATGAAGTTCAAGTTGGAAATTTTCCATATATAGATTTATGTGTAACGTTTAAAATTAAACGTGCTAATATTTATGTACTATATACAAACATGTATTCTTTAACAAATGATAATAGATATCTCACAACTCCACATTATCCTATGAGAGATAGTAGATTATGTTTTGGAATAAATTGGAGATTGTATAAATAAAAAAAGAGGTTTTAGAAACCTCTTTGCTTTTTTATTTTTTCGTAAGCTTCGTTAACTTCTTGTAATTTCTGTTCAGCAGACTTTCTAACGTCTTCACCTAGATACGCCACTTTGTCAGGGTGATATTTCTTTGCCATTTCCCTATATGCTTTCTTAACTTCATCGTCAGTTGCATTAGAGTCTATTCCAAGAATTTTATATGCGCTATCAACTTGTTGGACAAACATCGCCTTAATTGATTGGAAATCAGAACTTGATATTCCCATATATTTGGCTATAATAGAAATTACGTCAACTTCATTTTCGTGTGTAGAACCATCTGCAGATGCTATACCAAACAAGTAATGAAGCAGTTGTAATTTTGAAGAGTAATCCATGAAGCGACCGATCTGTTGACTCACATCATGCACTTGAATATCCTGTTTTAAAATTTCACGGAGCATCAGGATATATTTCTCGGCACGTTCTTGACCGAAGTTTGTCAAGAAGAAACGTTTCACATAATCCAACTCAGACCTTTTTACAGAACCATCTACTTTCATGACTGCTGCAGACAACACCAACAAACTCACATTAAAATCACGCTGCTGAGTTGTACCACCAATATATTCTCTAATTCTATATCTATTTCTTCAGTAGTTTTATCATTGTAGGTAACTTTCACCTTCAAAATAGCACCAGCGTCGTCCCATCCATCAAGGTTTGCAATGTCTAGGTAGATAGTTCCATTGTTTACAACCTCACCTTCACCACCAGCACATTTAATTTGTTTAATATCACCTACTGTGCCATTATAGTTTTCATTGATAGTAAAGATGACACGGTTACCTTTTTTATAACCAGATAAGTCTCCTGTTTGAGCGTTTTTACTATCACTAGAGAAGATTACATTGATTTGTTCGTGACCTGTGATAGTCCATACTGCGTATGTTTGACCATCATATTCACCTCTTTTTGAGGTTTGGCTACCACGCCATGGGCCTAGAAGCTCGGTGTTGTTATTTGTCCATGCATAACACCACATATCTAGGTTGCCATTTTCTGTTCTACACCAAATTTCAATATCCTCACAAGAGAACTCCGCAGTACCATCACTTACGTCTTCATCATCATCGTCACCTGAGCCACCGCATTCTATTGCTTCTGTTTTATCTAGATTTGGTACTTGGCCTCCCCAACCATTAGGAAGAGAGAAGTAGTATTTGTTACCACTTTTTAGACCACATTTATTCCCTGATTCATATTTTTTATCATCTGCAGTTTCTCCATTAGTGAATTTTAAGCAAATATCATCATTATCAGCTTCATAAACCCATTTTGCATACCACTTACCACCAACCTCTTCCCAACCTTGTGGTTCTGGACCAGGCCATGTAGTATAATCACTACCTCCATTATTCCACATGTGTAAGTTCATATCATGTTCATCAGAAGCATCGTAGTGACAATAAATTTCTATGCTATTGCAGTTTCCGTTATTTCCGCTATCTCCACTACCAGAGTTGCCTCCGCCAGAGTCGCCGCCAGAAGATGAACCTGTATTGACCTTAAAGGTATATTCTGAAGAATTAGAGAAATCACATTCAATAGTAAAAGATTTGCTAGCCTCTGTTCCAGTATTGAATTGTATTCGATTATAACCATCCCTATTACCTTGATATAAAGAACTTACACCAGTTGAAGTTGTTGGATTAGCGAATTTTGGTGTTTTTAACAAATTACTTTTTGATTTACTCCCTTTTGCTATGTATACATAACAATTCCAATACGAGGTGTTTATAGTAAATGTTCCCTTATTATTAGAGAAAGGAACTCCATCAGACCATTGATAACTATTATTATTGTAGTCATCATTTGAGCCATACCACAAGTAATATGTTTCACCCCACGCACTAGAACTTACGCCCAATAGAACGCAAAGTAAGGCAATCACTCGTAGGGCTTTGCTGAAAGCCCCACCGATTAATGTATTGTTATAAAATCTTTTCATATCGTGTATTTTTTATTTTATTCTTACTAAGGTTCTTTTTATTGTGGTTTAACAATTTGAGGATCACAGTTTTCTGTAACATCATTAAGTTTTACTTTGGCTGTTGCAGTATTTTCTAGTTTCGCACCACAAGCATTTTCACCTTCTGCATCTATAGTAGCAGTGATGGTGTATTCATTAGTTTTTGCAGTACCATTACCAGCGGTTTCCCATGTAGAAGGACGAGGCACTTTGAATGTGTATGTATCACCATTTTCTTTTACCACTGTGCCTTGTTCTAGTGCACTGAAGTCTATTGTATAATCATATCCTTCTGGAGCATTCACTGTAATCACATTTTGTATCCATGGAGAAGTTTCTACGGTAGCTGGTTTGATGTTGAAGATTAGGGTTTCACCATTCAAGTTATTTATAGCTTTACCTAAGCCACTATTTGCATCTAGACGAGTAGAACGCTTACTTGCATAACTTGTAATAGCATTCTTTGATGCATTGTAGCTATAATGACTTGGGTCTCCTTCTTTGTCATTGTAGTAACCCATGTATTTTCCACTATTTGTAGTACCACGTGCAGCTTGAGTATATGGCCACTTAGTAGCTTCACGAGAGCGAATATTATCGTCTAATTCTCCATGATATTTGGCAACTAGCGTGCTACAATTGCTTGCAGAAAGAACGTCTGCTTGGTAAGCATCCCATTTAGATTTTACTAGAGCTACGAAACATGGGTCGTTTAATAAACCACCTGTAAGGTTATTCACATCTGTTCCTTTATTAGTAAACCAGAATGGAGCAGGGAATGCATCGCTATATACTGATGAAGTAGTACTTAATAAACCTTCTGGATCTGTAGAACCATGTGCCAAACGAGTGCGGTTGTCCATACTTAACTCTTGATCCCAAAGTGGTGTTGCCATTATCTTACCACCATTGTAGATGAAAATATTACTTGCACGGAATCCATCTTGGTTTTTAATAAACTCGCTTAGAATAAACCAGTCTGCCCAGCTATCATAATCGATAAGTGTTCGCACTTTGTCGTATTGTTTGTTTGCTAGAGCAGTTTCAAAATCTTCAAATCTTTGTTGAACTTTTTTATAGAAAGCCTCCCAATTACCGCCAGCATCTTCTATATCTTCTTTTTCAGGATATTCAATTTCAAAACGTTGGTCTATTTTTGTATCATAAGAAGTAATACCATCTGAAGAATTTTTTGTACCAGTACGTGTGGTTGCAAATGTTTTTTGGTCTCCATCTCTTTCTACACGGTCTGCTACATCAGTTTTGTCATATTTTACGATAAAACCATCACTGTTTGTGATATTTACACGTCCTTCGTTGGCAGTAATTTTATCCATAAACACGTAAACACCTTGGTATTCACCATCTACAATTAACTCTACATATGTAGAATGTACACCCCATTCACCTGGACGCATTTGTTGATATAGGTCGAATACTAGTCGGTTACGCATCATTGATGGGTCTGGAGTTGCTGCGTAAAGTACCCAATCTTTGTCGCTTGTTGTATAATTTGCATCGCCTAGAAGGTTCATCATTTTTTCTTTTTTGGTTTTCACGTAGTCGTGACGGCTCTTGTCGAACACACAAGAGTCTTGACCAGAAACGAATGCGTAAGATTTCTTCTTGAAGTTTAGCGAAGAACTACCACGGTAGTTCATACGAGCTTTGCGGTCGTACACAATATCATTTCCTTTTTTAATGATTACATCTACAGACACTTTTGCTTTTAAGTTGTTAGCATCAACAGAAGGGAAACCTGAAGCAGGGTCTTTAGGGAAACCTACACCGTTGGTGTTAACCATTAAAATTGGTAGTTTTGATGTGAAAGTATAGCTTGTGCCACCTGTGTTGGTCACCTGAATAGAGT
>CALDPN010000067.1 GCA_937911235.1 uncultured Bacteroidales bacterium | reverse complement strand
GACCGTTTTGTAAAACCTGTAATCTACGATGAATTGAACTTGCAAGAAAAGGGTTATATAATGCTTACTCTACATCGTCCTGCCAATGTGGATGAAACAAATCACCTTAAAGCGTTGATGACTGAAATAGTGGAAAATGCGAAAGGTCTGCCAATTATTTTCCCAATTCACCCTCGTACTGCTAAACTGTTTGCCGAACTTGGCATTGAAGCTCCAAATCTGCATATTGTGTCTCCAATGGGATATTTGGAATTTAACTACATGGTAAAACGTGCGTTGGCAGTGGTTACCGACAGTGGTGGTATTACCGAAGAAACTACAGTAATGGGTGTGCCTTGCATTACCCTTCGTGACAACACCGAACGCCCTGAAACTTGTGAAATTGGCACAAACGAACTAATTGGCACAAATCCTGATAATATTGCTCCTGCATTTAACACTCTTCTTTCTGGCAACTGGAAAAAAGGTGGCATCCCAGAACTTTGGGACGGCAAAGCAGCGGAGCGTATAATCGCAGAGCTAATAAAATTATAATCAACATACCTCCATCTTATTCTATCTTATATTCTCTATCAATAGCTACTTCAAAGAATGAGGTAGCTATTGGTGTTTAATGGTCCAATTTATAGAAATGAATATTTGTAATAACGAGTATTTGGAGGTATTGAGACATAATTCACTATAAAATAATGGTTTAGTTTTCAAATAATTAGGTGAGGGTATTGCATATTTGAGAATTATGCGTTATCTTTGCCCACGCAATTAAGAAATCCCCATTCTTAAACAATATACATTCAAATTTCAATGACAATAGCTACCTCTTATATAAGAAGTAGCTATTTTTGTAACCGACCCTCTGCCTTACAAGCAGAGGACTTTAAGTTTATTCTTGGTTCACCCAGATGAACTTGCTCACGTCGTAGCCGCGATGAGTTGCCTCGGTGAGTAAGATTTCTTTGGCTTCATCGCCTAGCCATGATGTTCTGGAAAGAATCCACAAATAATCTGAACTACCACAGCCAACTAATGCATATTGATAGTCTGCATCAATATACAATACTCTGTAATCTGAATAAAAAGGTTTAAAGAATGAAACGCGCAAAAGAGCTGGATTGTCAGTTGTTTTTGCAATGCCAGTTATTTCTTTTAGTTTACCATCCTTTATTCCAGAATTTTTTACACTCACGATACCATCATCACCAAGTGTATAAACTGCTTGGTTGTGATCCATACCGCATTCAAAGAAGTGGTCGAAACGTGCAATTTCGTACCATTTACCTACATACTTGTTTAAATCAAATGTTTCTACTGTTTCGTTGTTGACATTTTGCATAGTAGAACATGAGGTGAATACCCCTAAAAGTATTGCAATAAAATTTATTCTTTTCATAATTGTAAAATTTAAAATGTTAGTAATAAAATGTCGAGTAAAAATAGGTGTTAGTGCTTCACGTTGTTTTTTTTAGCAACATTATTTATACTTTCTAACTTTATTTTATAATCAAGGTATAACAAATACTAACAATCTGCCCACCTTAAAACGTTACCGAAAAACGGTTTGTAAAATTTTTGTAACATTTGGTTTCAATTTTATATCAAAAAAAGCCCTTTTTTAGGTATTTCTGAGCTATTTTTCACTAAGGGCCAAAAATTTTTCAAAAAACGTTTGCAAAATTTTTTTTTCAATATATATTTGCTACGAAATCAATTTCTCTCAAGGAGAAGTTGATTTTTTTATTTTATAAACCCTTTTAAAAATTTTATTATTTAAATGAATTACAAAAAATTTAATCTAATGTCATTATGAATGTTAGAACTGTTTTTGGGGTGTTAGCTTGGATGTTGTCAAGCAGCCTCGACGCTAGTGAAGTTAACGGATTAGTAGCCATCTCTGCAGATGGAGATCCAACAACTTATCTTCTTTCTCAAGTGCAACGTATTAATGTATCTGCAAATGATACCGACGGTGCAATGTCTGTGGTGAATAAGAATGGTAACGAAGAAGGTGCATACCAGAAAATAATATTTGCCTCCGTCTCCACGAAGATATGTGGAGTAGAGGTGTCAAATGTATATGTCTACCCAAATCCTGTGTCAGATGCTCTATATGTAAGTGGAGTAGATGAAGATGATACACATCTAATTATATATGATCTAAACGGAAATTGTATTCTAGGTGAGTATGGCAATGAAATAGAAGTTGCATTTCTACCAAAAGGAATGTACATTTTAGGAATCAACGATTATTATGTGAAATTTATTAAGCAATAATACTATGAAAAAGTTTACTCTTTTTATTGTTGTAGTACTTTGTATTGCTCATTTAGTTAATGCTCAATTGAAATTGTATGTTTATGAAAATAATGGAGAAGTTACTTCTTTCGTTGCTTCTAATGTTGATAGTATTGCTTTTACAGCTCCCAGCGGCAATCCCGTAGAACCTGCTAATGAAATCACAGAGTATGTGGAAATGGGGCTATCTGTGAGATGGGCTGTATGTAATGTGGGTGCAAATGCACCTGAAGAATATGGTGATTATTTTGCCTGGGGAGAGATAGAAACTAAAGATTATTACCAACTCAACAATTATCAATGGGCAGCTAGTGTTTCTGGTATGATTCTTAAATATTGCACTAATAGTTTTCTGGGTAATGTAGATAACAAAACACAACTAGAACCAGAAGATGATGCGGCACGTGTAATATGTGAAGATAGGTGGAGAATACCTACAGAATACGAGTTTAATGAGTTGATAAATAATTGTTCTATTACCTGGACAAGTAGCAATGGAGTGTATGGTTTAGAGTTTGTTTCAAAGAAAAATGGCAATTCTATATTCATACCTGCTGCTGGCTATTATTATGATGTTGAAAAGGATGCAAGTTCTTTTGGATATTATTGGACATCTACATTAGATATAAATGATTCTACCAAAGCAAAACAATTTGCATTCAACGAAGATGGTCATAATTTAAGTAGTAGTACTCGTTATTTTGGTCAAACAATACGTCCTGTAATGCCATAAATAAATAGGTTTGTTTATAATTCCTTAATTACCAACTTGTATGAAAACGGCTTCTGTTATAAGACCTAAAACAAAAGTCTTTGAGTTTAATTTAAAGGAAATCTGGCTTTATCGTGATTTAATCTCGATGTTTATTAAACGTGATATTGTTACACTTTATAAACAAACCATTTTAGGACCGTTGTGGAATATTGTACAACCTGCTATAACAGTTGTAATGTATATGCTCGTGTTTGGTGGCATAGCTGGTATTCCCACTGAGGGAATACCGCAGCCACTGTTCTATCTGTCTGGAGTGTGTATGTGGCAATATCTTGCAGATTGTTTAATAAAAACTTCTAATACCTTTGCTACAAATGTAGGTCTTTTTAGCAAAGTGTATTTCCCAAGGTTGATATGTCCTATTTCTGCGGTATTTAGTAATCTATTTAGATTTTGCATTCAATTTTTCTTGTTTGTAGCGGTATATCTATGCTATGTGTTCCTTGGAACCGATTTACATCCCAATTGGTATATGTTGTTGATGCCAATATTGGTGGTGATGCTAGCAGGGATAGCGCTGGGAATAGGGAATATTATATCTACAATATCAATAAAATATCGTGATATGCAAGTGCTATTTACCTTTATAGTGCAAATATGGATGTATGCAACGCCTATAGTTTATCCTCTTACACACGTGAGTGACAAGTATTTAAATTTAATTATTTGTTTAAATCCAATCACTCCAATTATAAGAACTTTTAGATATAGTTGTTTTGGAGTAGGAGAATTTATAGGTTGGGAATGGCTCTCTTATAGTTTCTTTTTTATGGTTATTATTTTGCTTATTGGCACAATGCTATTTAACCGAAAAGAAAGAATCTTTATGGATACGGTGTAATATAAAAACAATTTTTATGTGTACCGCAATAGAATTCAATAATATCAGTAAGCAGTATCATCTAGGAGTGGTTTCAACCAAAACACTTGCTCAGGATATTTGTAATTGGTGGATGTTAAATGTGTTTCACAAACAAAACCAAATGGAAACTGAGGGTGTAGAGTGTCATTGGGCACTGCGTGATATTGACTTTAAAGTAGAAGAAGGCGATATTGTAGGTATTGTTGGAAAGAATGGAGCAGGAAAGAGCACGCTTTTAAAATTGCTATCAAGAATTGTGGCTCCAACTACAGGTTATATCTATACAAATGGTAGAATAGGCTCATTGCTAGAAATTGGAACCGGGTTTCATTATGAAATGACAGGTCGTGAAAATATATTTATGAATGGCGCCATTTTAGGTATGACAAAGAAGGAGATAAAACATAAACTCGATGAAATAATAGATTTCTCAGGTTGTGAACAATATATAGACACGCCCGTGAAACGTTATTCTCAAGGTATGATGGTGCGATTAGGCTTTGCTGTGGCAGCACATTTAAATCCAGATATTCTAGTAATAGACGAAGTTTTGTCTATTAGTGATAGCGAATTTCCGCGTAAGGCCGTGAATAAACTAAAAGAAATTAATAAACACGGAGTGACAATACTTTTTGTAAGTCACAATATGGAAATAGTGAAATCGCTATGCAAAACTGGATTTCTTCTAGAGAACGGAATTATTAAAAATAAAGGCGATATAAACGAGATAGTATCGCTGTATAAAAATAACATTATTAATTAACCCTTTAAATTTTAAGCATTATGGCAGTAAAATTTTTTAAATGTAATCACTGTGGTAATGTGATTATGAAAGTAGTAGACTCTAAAGTACCAGTTATGTGCTGCGGAGAAAAAATGGCAGAATTAAAGCCTAACACAGAAAATGCTAACATATTAAAGCATATGCCTGTGGTATATAGACTAGATAGTTGCAAAATAAAAGTAGAAGTGGGTAGTGTGGCTCATCCAATGCTTCCAGAACATCACGTAGCATTTATTTATGTGGAATGTGAAAAAGGAGGTATTCTTGTGAACCTAACCGACAAATCTGAAGCAGTAGTTTGCACTTGCAAAGACGATCCAATCGCTGTGTATGAGTATTGTAACTTGCATGGTCTCTGGAAGGCTGAGTTATAAAATTGGTTTCTATTGGCAATATAAATCAATTTTAATAATGAGCTAAATATAGAACCGACCCTATAAGAATTCAAAGCGTTGAATAACAGTAGGGTCGGTTTGGTGTTTTAGAAGAAGAAAAATATTACTTTTTAAGTTTTCTCTTTAGTTGTACTATCTTATCTGTCAATTTAGGACCTAATATTTTGTAAGTAATAAATTGTTTTATTTTTTGCCAGCGTGTACGTTCTACCCAAGAACCTGCAAAGTGGTGGATGCAGTGAGTGTTGTTAGTTAATCTAAGCACACGAGTACTAGTTAGAGGACAGAAATAATCCACAGGGAAAACGTGCATATCATCTTTATATACACCATATTTACCTGTTATTTCAAATCCATTTTTAGTCATAATATTAGATATGGTTACTGTATTTGTGGTCATATCTAGTGTCCCATCTTCTTTGATGAAGTGTTTGTCATCATAATAAGCTAATTGTTCTGTAACCCAGATGCCTTTAGGTGCACTAGCCATTAGACCTGTTACTGGAGCCATACCAGAACTTGCTTCATAACCAGTAAATGCTGGTAATTTTAAGAATTCATCAAGTGGTTTTAAAATTTCTACGTCTGTATCCATGTATACACCGCCATAGTTATATAATGCCCACAAACGGATATAATCTGTAACAAAAGCAAATTTACGAGACTCGTATGCTTCTTTTACGTATGGAACACTATTAATATCAAATGTATCTTCGTTCCATAGTTTATACTCATACTCAGGAAGATATTTCTTCCAAGATGCAATGCATTTTTCTGCTAGTTCAGGCATTTTGCCTCTACCAAACCAACAATAATGTATAATTTTAGGTATCATAATTTTGAATTTATAAACGAACAACAATATTTTAATGTGTATGCCATTATTATAGATAAAACTACTACTATAAGAATGTTCACACTGTTATATGGTGTAATTAGTAATAACGATAACGGTCCTAATATGATAGGATGATGAACTAAATAAACTTCGTATGAAATTGAGTCTGCTTGTTTTAATAACTTATATTCTTTTTTCTCATCAATTAATAACGGCAGAACATTATACAACGAAATAAAAATAAATATTCCTAAACTGAAATGTAGCCAGGTACTATATTCTTTATAAGCAGCACCAGTTAAATGTTCCCATGTAAAAACAGAAAATAATCCTGCAACTATTATTCCTGATAAAATATTTAGAGCGATGTTGACTTTCTTTGTATCGTTATGTCCAATCAACATACCTACAGAATATAGACAAATGGATGAACATAAACCATATAATTTTTGGACGAATCCAAATTCAATGATAGAAAATAGTAATAATCCTATAAAAACAAGAATAGAATTTTTCTTTATTGCTTTCTGTAAAAATGGTGTTATCGCATAACATAACATTATCACAGTTAAAAACCACAAGTGATTACCCCCCCCCTATAGGATTTGTAAAATACTGAATATTAAGCAAATAAAATATTATCTGCTTAATTGAAATACTTTCTATTGAAAAAATAGTATAACCACTTATCAGCAATAAAATCACAAGAAAGTATGGAATATATACTTTGGTGAATCGCTTTTTTATAAAATCTTTAATAGAACTGATTTCTAGTTTTCCATAAAGAAAACCACTTGTAAAAAAGAATATTTGTACTCCGATATTAAGTAGAAAGGCAATAGGCATATCATATTTTTGTGTAATATGACATGCTACAATCAAACACATACTTAATACACGAATAACTGAAAGTGAAATACTTTGTGCTTTAGTAATCATAAAGTATTTTTTATTTTTTCATTACTTCGATGATGCGTCCGCATGCAAGACCATCACCATAAGGGTTGATAGCTTCACTCATTTTGGTGTATAGTGCATTGTCTTCAAGTAGGCTAGATACGCCTTGTTCTATCTTATTACGGTTTGTGCCTACTAATAATACAGTGCCTGCTTCTACTGCTTCTGGACGTTCTGTAGTGTCACGCATTACAAGAACTGGTTTGCCTAAACCAGGAGCTTCTTCTTGCACACCACCACTATCAGTAAGGATTAGATAAGATTTTTCCATTAAATATACAAATTGTAGATATTGTAATGGCTCTATTAGGAAGATATTGCTTGCATTGTCGCCCAATATTTCCATAACAGGTTTACGCACATTTGGATTTAAGTGCATTGGATAAACAAAATCAACATCAGGATATTGTTCTGATAATGTTTTGATTGCGTGACAAATATTTAGGAATCCTTCGCCAAAGTTTTCTCTGCGGTGGCCTGTAATAAGAACCAAACGTTTGCCATCTGCAAGTCTATTGGTATCGTAACCCATTGATAATAATTCTGCTTGTAGGGCAGAACTTAATTCAGTTTCAGATTCTATCTTTTTAACCACCCATTGAAGTGCATCAATCACAGTATTTCCAGTTACAGTAATAGTGCTTTCTGCCACATTTTCTTTGAGTAGATTTTGTTTAGAAAGTGGGGTTGGTGAGAAATTATAAGCTGCAATGCGACCAGTAATCAGTCGGTTCATTTCTTCTGGCCATGGACTATAGATATTACCTGTTCTTAAACCAGCTTCTACGTGTGCTACTGGAATTTGTTGGTAGAATGCAGCTAATGCAGATGCTGTTGAAGTAGTAGTGTCACCATGTACGAATACAACGTCTGGTTTTACTTCTTTTAGCACATCACGCATACCTAAAAGAATACGACTTGTAACATCGTATAAATCTTGATTTGGTTTCATGATGTTCAAATCATAGTCTGGCACAATTTGGAATAAATCCAATACTTGGTCAAGCATTTCTCTATGTTGACCTGTTACACAAACTATAGTTTGAAAATCTTCTGGATGTTTCTTAAACTCATGCACTAGTGGTGCCATTTTTATCGCCTCTGGACGTGTGCCAAAAACAAGTAATATTTTTTTCATTTGTATAGTATTTGTTATTAAGATAACCTTTTATGTGGTTTTATTAAGTCAATCTTCAAAGATACTTAAAAACAAATTTCTAACCAAATTTTGATTTGAAAATATTTTGTTATTATTCGCTTCGCTTGTGATTTTGCTTTAATCCTCTTCATTACGGATTTCATCCGTGATTTTGCTCATGCTCGGTATAATCAAAGTAAACTTTGTTTCTACTCTCACTTACTCGCAAAATTCATCCTCATCTAACGGCTCAAAGAAATTTTCGTCGAGATAGTTATCTATATCCCTACGTTCTTTTTTGGTTGGGCGGCCGGTGCCGCGGTCGCGTTCGCCAGACATAGACATGCGGGTGAGTTCAAGAAGTTTGTATTGGTCGGCAGGGGTGATGTTCATCATGTAGTCGGAAACTAGTTTGGCACCTACGCGGTTTTCGGTGATTTGGATAATGCGGTAGGTGTAGATAATAGGCGACTTTTTTATCTGCACAGTCATGCCTTCCGATACGCAAAACGATGGTTTCACAGGCATGTTGTTTACCAAGATACGACCTGCTTTACAAGCATCTGTGGCTATACTTCTGGTTTTGTAAAGCCTCATGGTCCAAAGCCATTTATCGATTCTTATTAGTTTCATTTGTTGTAATTAAAAGTATTAATAATCAATACTTTGTATAAAATATAATATTTGCGAATATTGCTAATGTATTTACGAAATATAATTATTCGCAATATGTGTTATAAAGTTATTTTGAATTAAATTGATTCATTGTCCTTTCCACACCTGCAAGGCAGAAACTTTTGATTATCTCCCCGCAGGTTTCTAGTTTTTCTGGCATCAAAGACATTTGTTCGTCAGAAAATTTGCCAAGTACATAATCTACTTGTTTGCCTTTTGGAAAATCGTTGCCAATACCAAAGCGTAGGCGAGAGTATTTTTCTGTGCCAATAAGATTTTGAATATTGGTAAGACCATTGTGTCCTGCACTGCTGCCTTTTGGTTTTAGGCGCAATGAGCCAAAGGGTAGGGCAAGGTCATCTACAAGTACAAGTAGGTTTTCTACTGGTATTTTTTCTTCGGCAAGCCAATATCTCACGGCATTGCCACTCAGGTTCATAAATGTATTTGGTTTGAGCAATATAAGTTCAGCATTTTTTACCCTGCATTTTGCCACAGCCCCATAACGCTTCTCGGTAAAAAAAACATTAGACGCCTTGGCGAAGGCGTCTAACATCATAAATCCTATATTGTGGCGGGTTTCGTGGTATTCAGGACCAATGTTGCCCAAACCGACAATTAAGTATTTCATTTTGGATTATTTTTTATTAGCAGCAGCTTGAGCACCACGTGCAGCACGTGTCAATTGAACAGCTACAACTACGTTATCCTTGTTGTTCATAATTTGTAAGCCTTCGTATGAAAGTTCACCAGCTTTAATAGTTTTACCTAGTTCTAGGTTTTCAACGTTTACTACTAAGATTTCTGGGATTTGAGTGTAGATAGCTTTAACTTTTAGTTTACGAAGAACTAAAGAAAGTTTACCACCGGCACGTACACCAACTGCAAGACC
>CALDPN010000066.1 GCA_937911235.1 uncultured Bacteroidales bacterium | reverse complement strand
CTT
Source organism: uncultured Bacteroidales bacterium (assembly GCA_937911235.1). Classification (GTDB taxonomy): domain Bacteria; phylum Bacteroidota; class Bacteroidia; order Bacteroidales; family Paludibacteraceae; genus Enterocola. Next base: position 2,387 of record CALDPN010000066.1, on the reverse strand, counting down.
GTTAAAAAAGAAGTTGCAGAAAAAAATGTAGCTATCACGGCAGTAGGTTACAGAGTGCAAGTTTATTCAAACAACAATGCTCGCAAGGCAAAAGCAGATGCATTTGAATTAGAGGAAAAACTTGTAGAACTATTTCCTGAAGTGAAATGTTATGTTACCTATAGTGCTCCTTTCTGGAAAGTGCGTTTAGGCGACTTTAGTAACTATGCCGAAGCGGTAATCTTTAGTAAAAAAGTGAAATCTACACTACCAAAATTAGCAAATGAGATTATTGTTATTAAAGAAAATAACACTAAACCATTATATTTAGACGATAAAACACTTCCAGAGGCTGAGTAAAATGATTGTAAAACTATACGAAGATAATCCAAATCCACGAGAGATTTTAGAAGTAGTTAAAATCTTGAAAGAAGGTGGCGTTATAGTGTATCCAACAGATACATTATATGCCTTTGGTTGTGATATTACAAATGCTAAAGCTGTGGAAAAAATCTGTGCTATCAAAAATATAGACCCAGTGAAAATGCCACTATCTTTTGTTTGTAGCAATATAAGCCACGTGAGCAACTATTCTTTTATCGACAACAAACTATTTAAGATTCTGAAATCTTGCCTTCCTGGACCATTCACTTTTCTTCTAAAAGGCAATAGCAACTTGCCAAAGCTTTTCAAAAAGAAAAATGTGGTGGGTATTCGTATACCAGACAATAAAATTGCTCTTGCCATAGTAGAAGCCCTTGGTAACCCAATTCTTTCTTCTTCTGTGCCTATCAACGAAGACGAAATAGAGTACAGCACCGATCCAGAACTTATCGAAGAATTTTATGGCAATCGCGTAGATTGCGTTATTGATGGAGGCATCGGCGAAACAGAGCCTTCTACAATTATAGATTGCACGGGTGATGAGCCTGAGGTAAAAAGAAAAGGAAAAGGAACTTTTATTCCAGAGTGAGTAGTTATGAACAAGGATTAACCCTTGTTCATAATACAGAAAAAATGAGAGATAAATCTAAAACTGAAGAAGGCTTGCTTCATTAGCACAATTAGTTGCTCTAATCTTCAAAATTTCACATAAAGTAGGTGATAGCGAAAGTACAGATTTGCTATCACTTATTTTTTTGCTCTCTATGCCTGCTCCCCAGAAAAATAGCATCACAGGCTCATTGAGTTTATTGTAGAAATCTGTCTTCTTGCCCTTAGAATCTACTTCGTAATATCCCATTTGTAGGCTATAAATAAGGTCACCAGCGTTTTGAGGGTGATATGCAAATTTGTGTTTTGTTGTTTTCAGAAGATAAGAAGGCAATACGTTTGCCACACCCGGTATGGTAGAGAAAAACTCTATAGCCTTATCTTGTAGTTCGTTAAATGGGATTTTCTTTTCCTCTGCCATTTTCTCGTCTAGGTAGATATTACCATCATAACATGCTTGCACCCATTTGTATTTTCCATAGTGGGCCATTAGATATGAGTTTAGCAGAGCGGCATAACGCCCTGAGTTAAACTCCTTGAAGGTGATTCTCTCGTTGTATGGTTTGCTTGGTTTGCCTGCTCTATCTGATATAAGATACACCACAATATTCTCCTTTTTAAACCTTTTATCAAGCGCATCTATAAGACTAGCAATTTCTTTGTCGAGCCTTAGATATGAGTCTTCAAGCTCTACTGTAAGAGGCTTATTATCATTTAGATAGAAGTTTTGTAATTCGTAGTTTATGTAAAGAAGATCTGGGTAAACATCTTTGCCAAGTTTTTCAGAGTCTATAGTTTTTAGTGCTAGGTCTGTAATCATAGAATTGGCAAACGGAGTGGTGGCAAAATTTTCATATATTTTACCGCCATTGCATGCTTCTTTCACTTTATACTTAAAACCTTTTGCCCCGTAAGCGGCTGCAGTATAATATCCAGTAGGTAGAAGCGGTTCCCAATCTTTTTCCATGTAGTTGTCTGCTCCATGTTTAAGAGCCCATTCAGGAAGTTCTCTTGTGTAGTATGTAGAAGATGTCCAACTACCTGTTTTTTTGTCTATCATGTCTGCTTTTATACATACACCAATAAGGGTGCCTACTGTGTCGAACATGTCAATAAAGAGGAATGTAAAGACTACTACAAGCATGTTTAGTGTGAATACTTTATCCCACTCGAACTGACAGAAGATTGGCTCTATTGAATTGGGCATTGATAGTATACCTTGGAATTTGGTAATACCCATGGGGATGCCTATGAGTGTGGTAATCAGAATACCTAAAAGCATGGCTCCGCGTACGTTCTTTGCATAAAGAAAGCCTGTGATGAGCAAGCCTATGATGGCAAGCAGGGCAGAACCGTGGGTAATGTCACCCAGCGATACAAGGGTTGCGTCGTTCTTAACAATGATACCTGAATTC